>NZ_JBIWFT010000001.1:402552-531373 GCF_044763205.1 Kitasatospora sp. NPDC096204 | reverse complement strand
GCCAGAGGTCTTGGAGGAGGTCGTCAGCCACGACCGTTCATGATCGCGGTTGTGGTGACGCTCTGTGGCTCTGGCACGGAAAGTGATCCAGAACCCAGAACGGCACCACGCGGCGGTGGCGTCGCACGATGCCGTCCTCGAGCTTCCCGTCGAGCCGGGGGTAGACCGAGAGGAGGTCCCTGGAGAACCGGGCGACGATCTCGTCGTCGGAGAGTTCGAACAGGGCGTCGGCCGAGGCGCCACCGGCGAAGCACGCCAGCGCACCGCCCGGCCTACGCGGCCCCTTCCTTCGCAGGGCGGCGGCGTGGTTGAACACTGCCTGGAAGGAGAGCTGCGGTGTGGACACGCCGAGGAGCCCGTCCCAGGGCTGGGGGCCCTCTTCTTCGGTGAAGAAGCCGACGACCACGTACCGGCCGTAGCGGATGTCGTCGAACGCCTCGCGGTGCGCGCGCGGAAGCTCGGGGAGGATTCGCGTGGCGACGTCGCTGGGCACCGAGACGATGGCGCGTGCGGCGCGGAGCCGTGCCGGACGGCCCGCGACGTCGTAGTCCACGACGACGCCGTCGCCGCTCCTCCGCACGGACCGCACGGTCGAGCCGAGCTGGAGACGGTCGCCGAGGTCCGCGGCGAGGATGTCGGTCAAGGTCTGGTTTCCGCCGACCGGCAGGGCGAAGTTCGGCACCTTCGCCGGGTCCGTCAGAGCGACTCCAATCGACGCCACGAGCTGGGTCGCCGCTGTCTCCTCCGGCTCGCACCCCATCCACTGCGCGGACCAGGCCCTGACCATGGCCCGGGCCACCTCGGAGCGGACGCCGCGAAGGAGGTGCGACGCGGGGCGCCTGTCGAGCCTGGCCCGCACCTTCTTCGCCAGGCGGCTCTCCGACTCCAGGAACGGGACCGCGGCGAGGATTCGGGCACCGACCAACGCCATACCGACCCGGTCCATGACGGTCATGCGGGTGCGGAACATGAGGCCGAGCACGTCGGAGGTGTCGACCGATGCACCATTGAGGACGAGCTCCACCCTCGTGTCGGCCAGGGACCCCATCTCGATGCCGTGCCGGTCGAGGGCGTCGATCAACGGCCCCGTTCCCTCGGTGAACTGGGTGCCGACGTTGATCCAGTAGTCGCCCTTCCGGACCGTCTCGACCCGTCCGCCCGGACGGTCCTCCGACTCGAGCACCCTGACGTCGGTCTTGTCGACGAGGGTGGTGGCCGCCATGAGGCCCGCCATTCCCGCGCCGATCACGACGACGTCGCAGGTCTCCTCGTCCATGTGTTGCACGGCGTTCATGACGCGCGACTCCTCTTACCGTTCTTCGCTGGCGGTTACTGGAAGTACTGAAAGTCGAATTGATGTCGAGAACACTGGGTGACCGAGCGGTCGGAGTCCTCGAAGGTGCTCTCGTCGGCATAGGCGCGGCCCACCCTCGCTTCGACGATGCGGACCGGGACACCGCCGATGACCGAAAGGCAGGAGGAGTCTTCGAGCTCACCTGGCCGCCGGCACGAAGCGGTACGCGGCCGAGCGCGACTGGCTCACCGTCTTCCCATGGCCCTGGTACCCGCCGGACCTCAGCCCGGTCGAAGGCCTCTGGTCTACCCGGCCTTGGGGGAACTTCACGGCAACGGGGAGCCCCCGATTGGCCGGCCGGGGGCTCCCCGCCGCGCAACGATCAGGAAACCACCGCTGTCAGTCGCCGCCGCTGCCGACCACGGCGACAACCCGTATCTCCACCACCAGCTCGGGGAGCGCAAGTTGGCTCACGCCGACCGCGGTCCACGACGGATACAGCTCGGGCAGGTACTCGTCCTTCACCCGGCTGAACACCTCCATGTCCCCGCGGAGGTCGGTGTGGAAGGTCGACAGCTCGACGATGTCGGCCAAGCTCGCTCCCGCGCCCCGGAGGGCGGACTTCACGCCTTCGAACGCGAGCCGGGTCTGGGCCTCCACCCCGTCGGCGGGTGTCAGGGTGGCGGTGTCGATCCCGACCTGTCCCGACACCCAGACCAGGTCGCCGACACGGGTCGCCTGCGAGAAGTGCAGCGCCTCGTAGATCGCCTGAGTCGGGGGCGGGTTGATCAGCTGACGCTTCATGTCGTGGGTACTCATGGCGGGGTCCGTTTCAGATCAGCTTGCGGAAGAGGGGCGAGCGGAACGGGTCCCCCGGGGTGAGCTTCGCCATCTCCTCGACGAAGAGGACGCCGTTGCGGGCGAAGGGGTGCCCCTCCACGTCCGGCAGGGCACGGAACACCGCGTCGTCGCCGAAGAAGCGGAGGACCAGCGTGTGACGGTCCGGGCAGCCGGCGTCGACGGCGGGGCCACTGTGCAGCGAGCGGGGGTGGATCACCACGACGTCGCCGGGCTCGGTCGCCCACGAGGCCACGTCGTAGGCGTCGGGGTCGAGCGCGCGCTCGGCTTCCACGTCCGGCAGGCGGGGCAGGGAACCGTCGCCGAAGAGCGGCTCGGTCGGGTCGTCGGGGTTCGCGAAGGTGGTGCCGTCGTACTGGGCACCCTGGTGGGAGCCGCGCACGACCTCCAGCGAGTACTGCTTGGAAAGCGGCTGGAACGTGATCCACGCGTTTCCCCAGTGCTCGCCGGCCCACGGCAGGTAGGCGGTGTCCTGGTGCCAGGCGCTGCGGCCGCCCTTTCCTCCGGCCTTGAGGAACACCTCCTCGGCGAAGTACCAGACGTTCTCCGAGCCCCACAGCTCGGCGAACAGCCGGCCGAAGGGCAGCGAGGACACCAGATCGTCCAGCCGGTCCTTGGCGAGCGGGTTGGCGTTGTCGACGAGCGACTGCTGCTCAGTCCCGTCGAGGAGCTGAGACGCGAGCGGCGACGGGTTGGCCACGGCCCAGTCGAACGCCTCGCGGCACCTGGCCAGTTGACCTTCGTCGAGACAGCCCTTGATCAGGGCGGCACCGTCGTTCCGGAACGCGTCCCGCACCGACTTGTCCATGGGTGGTCCTTTCTCGTAGCGGTAGTCGTGCGAACGGTGGAGGCGACCCGGAGGATCGCCGGTCACACGACTCCCTTGATGAGGTCGGCCGCCTTCTCGGCGGCCATGATCGTGGGCGCGTTGGTGTTGCCGCGCGGTACCGTCGGGAAGACGGAGGCGTCGACGACCCGCAGGGCCGCCACGTCGTACACGCGCAGTTCGGGGTCGACGACCGAGCCGATGGCGCAGGTCGACGTCGGGTGGTACAGCGTCTGGCCGATCCGCTGCGCCCAGTCGAGGATGTCGGCGTCGGAGGAACCGGGGGCCGGCACCTCGAACGGTCCCGTGACGGCATCGGTCACCGCCTGCTGCGCGGCGATGTCCAGGGCGATCCGGACCCCGACGACGATGCACTCCTGGTCCTGCGGCGTCACCAGGTAGTTGTGCACGATCCGGGGCGCGGCGTCCGGGCGGGGCGAGCGCAGGGTCACCGCGCCGCGGCTGGTCGGGGCGAGCACACACGGGCCGAAGGCGAAGCCGTGCTCGGGGGCCGCGCCGAGCCCCTCCTGGTTGAAGAGCACGGGCGCGGCGTGGAACTGCACGTCGGGGGCGTCCAGTTCGGGACGGCTGCGGAAGAATCCGCCGGCCTCGCCGATGTTGGACGTCAACGGGCCGCGCCCCTCGCTCTGCAGCAGCGCGGCGTTCGAAGCGGTGGCCGCGCTGATCAGCGACTCGGCGCCGGTGCGGAAGTTCAGCATCGCCATGTAGTGGTCCTGCAGGCCCTGGCCGACCGGGAGGTCCCGCACGACGTCGATGCCGAAGGCGGCCAGGTCGGCGGCGGGGCCGATCCCGGACAGCATCAGCAGCTTCGGGGATTCGTACGCGCCGGCCGACAGGATCACCTCGCGCTCGGCGCGAACCACCTCGACGGCGCCGCCGCGGTCCACCTCCACGCCCGCCGCCCGGCCGTTCTCGATCACCACGCGGCGGGCGAGGACCGAAGGCAACACGGTGAGGTTCGGACGGTCGAGGGCGGGGTGCAGGTAGGCGACGGCCGCGCTGCAGCGCAGGCCGCCCCGCTGCGTCAGCTGGTAGCGCCCGACGCCGAACTGGTCCTCGCCGTTGAAGTCGTCGTTCGCCTTGTACCCGGCCTGCTGGGCGGCCTGCACGAAGATCGAGGAGAGCGGATGCCCCGACCTTCCCTCGCTGACCGTCAACGGCCCGCCCGCACCGTGGAAGTGGTCCTCGCCACGCTCGTTGTCCTCGGCGCGCTTGAAGTACGGGAGCACCTCGTCGTACGACCAGCCGGTCGCCCCTGCCGCGGCCCAGCCGTCGTAGTCGGCACGGCTGCCGCGGATGTAGATCATCGCGTTGGTCGAGCTGCAGCCGCCGAACACCTTGCCCCGGGGCAGGTAGGCCCGCCGCCCGCCGATGCCCGGTTCCGGGTCGGTGTCCAGGTCCCAGTCGAGGCCGGACTTGAACAACTGGGGGAAGGCGGCCGGGATGTGGATCTCCTGAGCCGTGTCGGGGCCACCGGCCTCGATCAGGGCCACCCGGACCTCGGGGTCCTCCGACAGCCGCGCCGCGAGGACACAGCCTGCGGATCCGGCGCCGACGATGACGTAGTCGTACATGATCATCCAGTCCGTTGAACGAAGAATGCGTGGTGGCGAACGACGTTGCGGTGAAAGAAGATCGGGAGCCCAGGACCGCACGGGTCCTACACCCGGGGAGCCCGGGGAGCCTCGTGCCGCACCCGAGGCGGGGGTGTCCGGGCCGGATTCAGGGTGCGGGTGAGAAAGGCGAGCTGGTCGGCCAGCACCCGCTGCTGCCCCGGCCCGGCGTACACGTCCAGGTGGTCGACGGGGTACTCGCGCAACTGCGCCCACCGACCCGCCTTGCGGGCGGTCCGGCGTGCCGCATCGGGCGGTGCGATGCGGTCGTGCGTACCGACCTGGACCAGGATCGGGCACGCCAGGCGTCCGACGAAGGTCGTGGGCCGGTTCAACCCGACCTTCAGCGCCGCGCGGGCGCACACCTCGTTGCGGAAGGCCGGCCCGGCGAACGAGGCGCAGAGCTCCTCCGCGCGTGGCACGCTCATCATCGCCAGGCCACCGGGCTCCCCGACGACGGGCACGTGGTGCGCAGCTCGCGCGGTGAGCGCGCGAGCTGCGTCACGCAATCCATGACCGGCCAGCCGCAACAACCGGCCGACCCCGGCGTGGCGTACGACCTGCGCCAAGGAGGCGATGCCGTCGGTCACGGGAGTCAGCGAGACGACCGCGGCGACACGGGCGTCCTGTGCCGCGACCACGAGGGCGTGACCGCCCGCGTACGACACCCCCCACACCGCGATCCGGTCCGGATCGACGCCCGGCAGGCGCCGCGCGGCCGCGAGGGCCGCGTGGTAGTCCTGCCGCTGGCGGCGGACCGAGACGTCCTGGCGGGGTGCGCCCCCGGAGTTCCCGAAGCCTCGGTAGTCGAAGGCGAGCACGTCGATGCCGGCGTCGGCGAAGGGCTCGGCGTAGTTCAGCAGGCCGCTGTCGCGGGTGCCGCCGAAGCCGTGCGCCATGACCACACAGGGCCGCCCCGCCGGACCGGCCAAGACGTCCGTGGTGGCCGGCACGTGCCAGGCGGCGCAGCTGACGCCGTGACTGGTGAACGTGATGTCGTGCTTCATCGCGTTCCCCTCGGTCGGGAGGCCGACGGCACTGGCCCGGCGGCGGTGAACCTCAGTGCCGAATCGTCGACGGGGCCCTCGCGCAGCCGCTTGACGTCCTTCTCGTAAGCCATCTCGACGGTCCAGGGGCCGCTGGTCCCCGCGCGCGGGAACGCCCCGATGCCCCGCCGGACGTAGTTCGAGGCCAGGTCCATGTACGGCACCCGCTCCACGGACGGATCGTCCAGCACCGGTTCGACGGTGGCGTAGTCGTGGGAGTCCATGTAGTCGAGCAGTCGGCACAAGTGTTCGCTGACCAGGTCGACCTTGAGCGTCCAGGAGAGGTTCGTGTAGCCGAGGGCGAACACGAGGTTCGGCACGCCGGAGAGCATCATCGCCTTGTACGACGTCGTCGCAGACGGATCGACGTGCCGGCCGTCGACACTCAACCTGATCTTGCCGAAGGGCGACATGATGAGCCCGGTCGCGGTCACGATGAGATCCGCGGCCAGCTCCTGGCCCGACTTCAGCAGGATGCCCGTCTTCGTGAACCGTTCGATGTGGTCGGTGACCACGGAGGCCCGGCCGGCGGAGAGCGCCTTGAACAGATCGCCGTCGGGCACCACGCACAGCCGCTGCTCCCACGGGTTGTAACGAGGGGTGAAGTGGGTGTCGACGTCGTAGTGCCGGGGCAGTTGGCGGCGCACGTTGGCGATCAGCAGCCTGCGCATCAGCTTCGGGGCACGCAGGGACGCCTTGTGGACCCCGCGCGTGAGGAGGATGTTCTTGCGCCGGACGGCCTTGTGTGCGCGCTCGTGGCCGAGGATTCGCCTGAGCGCGTTGGCGATCTTGTCCTCGGCGGGTGAGGAGAAGATGTAGCCCGGCGAGCGCTGGAGCATCGTGACGTGCCCGGCCGTGCGGGCCATCGACGGGATCAGTGTGACCGCCGTGGCACCACTGCCGATCACGATTACCTGCTTGCCCGTGTAGTCCAGGTCCTCCGGCCAGTGTTGGGGATGGACCACCTGGCCCTCGAAGTCCTCGACGCCGGTGAACTCCGGTGTGAAGCCGGCGTCGTGGTCGTACATGCCGGTGCCCAGGAAGAGGAAGCGTGCGGTGAACTCTGCCGCCTCACCCGTGGGGCAGTGGCGGGCGGTGACGGTCCACCGTCCTCGTGCCGAGGAGAACTCCGCGCTGAGCACCCGGTATCCGAAGCGGATGGTCTCGGTCAGCCCGTGCTCGGCGACGGTCTGTTGCAGGTAGTCCAGGATGATGTGCCCGTCGGCGATCGACTTGCGGTGAGTCCAGGGCTTGAAACCGAAGCCGAAGGTGGGCATGTCCGAGTCCGAACGGATGCCGGGATACCTGAACAGGTCCCAGGTGCCGCCGATGGATTCGCGTGCCTCGAGGATCGCGAACGACTTCAAGGGGTGGAGGGTTCTGAGGTGCGAGGCCGCCCCGATTCCCGAGATGCCGGCGCCGATGATCAGCACATCGACGTCCGCGGGGGGTGACGTCCTGCCGGTGGTCGTGATCTGCACGTGCGGCTCCCGCCCAGAGTGTCGAACTATCAAAGTCGACTCGACTTCGAGTTTAGAAGGGATTCAAGTACTGTCAATGCCTTCGACAGGCCGGACGATCGAGTGGCGCTGATACGATCTCGAATCGTGTTCGAGATGAAATCGTCAGCATCGACAACCCGTCGCCCACGCGGGGCACAGCGCCGTGGGATGGAGCGCAGACGAGCGATCCTCGATGCCGCCGAGGCGCTGCTCGGCGAGCAGGGTTACGAGGCCGCCACGCTCAAGGCGATCGGCGAACGGGCGGGCATTCCGACCGCCTCGGTCTACCACTACTTCTCCGACCGGCACGAGGTCGACACCGAGCTCATGCGGGACCATGTGCGCGAGATGGACGCGCTCATCAGTACGGAGCTGGCCACACCCGGGCCCCGCACGCTTCGAGACGCCGTCGAGGGCGTCATCGACCTCATGCGCGACTTCTTCCGCCGGCGCCCGAGCTGCGTCGAGCTGTGGTTCGCGATGGGCCATCGGGCCCTGGAAGAGCTCGTCCGCAGCTTCGACGAGTCGCAGGCGGACAGGTTCTGGCACTTCCTCGTCGGGAGGAGGCTGATCGCCGCCGACACCCCGCAACTCGTCGTGCGGCTCGCCTGGGCAGCTGGCTACCAGCTCTTCGAGGTGGCGTTCCGGAACACTCCGGGCGGCGACGACGAGGTGATCGAGGAAGCCCGACGCCTCGTCGCCGCCTACCTGTCCTCCTACGCGGCTGATGCCGACAGGTGACGCTCAGGTGAGCTCACGCTTGAGGATCTTTCCGGTGGCGGTCATCGGCAGGTTCTGAACGATCTCCACGATGCGCGGGTACTTGTGGCCGGCCATCTGCTCCCTGCCCCAGGCGACGAGCGCGGCGGGCGTGGCCTCGGCGCCCGGCGCGAGGATGACGAACGCCTTGATCTCCTCGCCGTGACTGTCGTGCGGCACGCCGACCACGGCGGCGAGGCTGACGGCCGGATGCGTCATGAGCACTTCCTCGACCTCGCGGGGGTAGACGTTGAAACCGCCGCGGATGATGAGGTCCTTGGAGCGGTCGACGATGTAGTAGTGGCCGTCCTCGTCCCTGCGGGCCAGGTCCCCGGTGCGGAACCAGCCGTCCCTGATCGCCTCGGCCGTCGCTTCGGGACGGCCGTAGTAGCCCTTCATCACGTTGTGGCCCTTGACGGCGATCTCACCGACGGCACCGGCCTCCGTGACCTCGGTCCAGTCCGGGTGGATCAGCTTCAGTTCCACACCCCAGATCGGAACGCCTATCGAACCGGGACGCGGCTCGCGCTCGCTGTCGCTGAACGTGGCCACCGGGCTCGTCTCGGACAGGCCGTACCCCTCCAGAACCGTGACGTTCAGGCGTTCCTCGATCTGCTTCAGGAGCTCTACCGGCAGCGCGGCGCCGCCGGAGATGCCCACCCGGAGGTTGCGGGCGATGCGCTCCACGTCGATGCCGTCGGTCAGCGCCCCGAGAAGGCCCCACCACATCGTCGGTACACCGGCGAAGAAGGTGATCTCCTCGCGGTTCATGAGCTGGACGACCTGCCGCGCGTCGAAGCGCGGCACGAGGTGGAGCGTGGCAGCCGTGGAGAAGCCCGCGTGCATCTGCACGGTCGCGCCGAAGGTGTGGAACAGCGGCAGACAGAGCAGATGGCTGTCGGTGGCCGGCCTGCTCGTGAAGAGCCGGTTGACGGCCAGGGTGTTCATCATCGTGTTGGCGTGGGAGAGTTCGGCCCCCTTCGCCGTCCCGGTGGTGCCGGAGGTGTAGAGGATGATCGCGGTGTCGGTGGCCTCGGTCGGCACGGTCTCGAAACGGGTGCTGCGGCCGGCGGTCGCCCGGGCGAACGTCTCCGCGCCGGCGATCGGGCTCGCCGCCGCCGGATCGGCGGTGATGAGGAAGAAGTGCTCGACGCCGTCGACGGCGGTGAAGGCGGCGAAGCCCTCGGTTCCCATCGGCAGCTCCGGCGTGCCTTCGAAGCAGAAGTACGCGACGACGTCGGCATCCTTGAGGTGATAGGTGATCTCGCGGCTCTTGAGGAGCACGTTCAGCGGCACCACGACGGCGCCGGCCTTGAGGATCCCGTAGTAGACGACCGGGAACCACGGCAGGTTCGGGCAGCTGAGCGCCACCTTGTCACCGGGCCGGACGCCCCGTTCGACGAGCAGGTTCGCAACCTGGTTGGCTGCCTCGTCAACCTGACGGTAGGTGAGGCGGTTCGACCCGAGCACGAGCGCGTCCCGCGCCGGGTGCCTGCGGGCAGAGTCCTCGAGGAGGACGGAGAGGTTCAGCATGGTGTTCTTCCGGTGCGGAGGAGACGTGGCCCGCGGCGGCCGCTCGGTCACACGTAGATGGACTTGGTTTCCAGGTGGGCGGCGAGGGCTTCCGGCCCCAGGTCGCGGCCGATGCCGCTGGCCTTGACCCCGCCGAAGGGGGCCGCGGCGTCGGGCAGGTAGCGGTTCACGCCCACGGTGCCCGTCCGCACGCGCCTCGCCATCTCCCGGCCGCGCTCCGGGTCCCCGGTCCAGATCGCTCCACCGAGTCCGTAGGCCGAATCGTTGGCGATGCGCACCGCGTCGTCCTCGTCCTCGTAGGCGATGACCGACAGCACCGGGCCGAAGATCTCCTCCTGGGCGATGGTCGACGCGTTGTCGACATCGGCGAAGACGGTCGGCTCCACGAACCAGCCCTTCGGCCGGGATGCCGGGCGTCCGCCGCCCACGGTGATCCGCGCACCCTCCGCCTTCCCCTTGGCGATGTAGCCCTCGACCCGGTCGCGATGCTTCGCTGTGGCCATCGGGCCGATCTGCGTCGACGGGTCCAGGGCGTCTCCGACCGTCACGGATCCGGCGAGCGCGGAGATCGCGTCGACGACCTCGTCGTAGCGGGAGCGCGGAGCGAGGATGCGGCTGGTGAGGAAGCAGGTCTGCCCGTTGTTCAGCAGACACGTGGTGAACAGGGCCTCACCGATCCTGGCCAGGTCGAGATCGACGTCGTCGAGGAAGATCGCCGCCGACTTGCCTCCGAGTTCCAGAGTCACCGGACGCAGCAGGCGTCCGCAGACCTCGCCGATCGCCCGGCCCACGGCGGTCGATCCGGTGAAGGTCACCTTGTCGATGCCGGGGTGGCTGACCAGGTACGCCCCGACGGCGCCGCCCGCAGGCACGATGTTGACTGTCCCGGGCGGCAGGCCGGCCGCCCGGGCGGCCTCGGCGAAGAGGTAGGAGTCCAGCACGGTCTCCGGAGAGGGCTTGAGGACCACGGTGCAGCCGGCCGCCAGGGCCGGTCCGACCTTCCAGGCGGTCAGCGCCTGGGGGAAGTTCCACGGGACGATCGCTGCCAGTACGCCGATCGGACGGCGCTCGATGAGCGTGTCGCCGGCTCCGAGGAAGCCGGGACGGCGCTCCTCGTACGCCGTCGTGACGGCGAGGCGTGCGTAGTACCGGAAGACCGCCGACGGGTAGTTGATCTCCAGTTGCCCGGCCACGGCCAAGGGCATGCCGTTCTGGCTGGACACGGCCGTGGCGATGGCCTCCTGGCGGGCGTCGAGCTCGTCGGCCAGGCGGTTCAGGGCGTCGGCGCGCTGGTGCGGGGTGTAGCCGCCCCAGCCGTCGGCGCTGTCGAACGACCTCCGCGCGGCGATGACCGCGGCGTCGACGTCCGCCTGCGTGCCCTCGGGCGCCCGGCCGACGACCTCCTCGGTGCTGGGGTTGATGACGGTGATCGTGTCGGTCCCACGGGGGGCGACGAACTCGCCGCCGATGAAGAACGTGCCGTACTCGTGCACCTCGATGTGCTCCTCTGCTGCGCCGGAACAGGCCAAGAGTCAAAGTCGATTCGATGTCGAGTATGTGCCCGGGGCCAGGTCGCGTCAACGGCTTGGAAATGCCGATTTACAACTCGACTTGAGTTCGTGTCAGGCCCTCTTCGAGCCGGGCGGGCTTCGCCGGGCCATCGAGGATGCCGCGCCGGTCGTCCTCGGCGCCGGCCCCTACATCCGCACATCGGAGCCGGCTGCGCCACCCGGGAGAACGGGCGGCGCGTCCACCCGCTCTCGCGGCGACAGCCGGGTCGCCGCCGTGCCCACCGGCGGTCCGAGACGCGCAAACGGCCCGCCGGTGAACCGGCGGACCGTCGCGAACGTATCGATGGCTGCCGCAGCGGGTGTTCGACCCCGGCCGGGCGCACTCTCGGTTCCCCTCGTCAGTTCCTCTTGGCGTGGCGCCGACTGCCGTTGAACCGGTCGGCGATGCGGTCCATGAGCCAGACGGCACGGAGGCCGACCCGGGTCATCGGCGGCGAGGGGAAGAACCTGGGCTTCGTGCGCCACAGGGCGAGCAGGTCCTCGTGCGGAGCGTCACCGGCGATGCGGTCGGCGATCAGCTGCCCGAGGTAGGGGGCTTGCCCCAGACCGTGCCCATTGCAGCCGATCGAGTAGTAGACGGTGTCGGTGACCTGGCCGGCCACGGGCAGCCAGCTGGGCGTGACCGCCACCCAGCCGCCCCACGCGCGCTCGAATTCGACGTCCGCGAGGGAGGGGAAGTGTGCCCTGAACCCGGCCACGAGACCGGCCACCACGGAGTCGTCGGCCGTGCGTCCCGGCGGGAGCGGATACTTTCCGCGCTGCAGCCTGCGCACGCCGGTGACGATCGTATTGCGCGACGTCAGCCGGTAGTTCTGCATGATGGCGTGCTGGGTGACCACCCCGGACCGGCTGGTCCAGCCCAGCGCGGCGAGGCGGGCGGGATCGATCGGTGCGGTCTCGACCTCCGTGACCCAGATCGGTGAGGCGAGTCGCTTCGGCGTGATCCGCAGTTCCCCGCCGAACGCGTTGTTGGACAGCACCACCCGGTTGGCCCGGACCCGGCCGCCGGGGACCGTGACGAGTACGCCGCCCCCGGACGGCTCGACGTGCTCGACACGCGTCTGCTCGAATACGCGCGCGCTCGACGCGAGCAGGGCGCGCCGAACGCCCAGGGTGAACTTCCCCGGGTTCATCATGCCGCCGACGGGTTCGAGGAGCCCGCCGATGAAACCGCGCGGGATCCCGAGCTCCGCACTGGTTCCGACCTCGACGGTCGCGCCGCACCTTGCGAGGATCTCGGCGACCCTGCGGACCCTGCCCATCTGGCCCTTCGACACCGCGACACCGACATTGCCCGTCGGCTCGTAGTCGCACTCGATGTCGAGGCGCTTCATCAGGCTCTCTACGAAGTGGGCGGCGTTCTCGGCGAACCTCACGATGGAGGGCAGGCGCTTGGGATAGAGGATGTTGAGCATCTGGATGTCGCCGCCGGGACCGCCCGCCAGCTGTCCGGCGTTGCGCGAACTCGAACCGTGACCGCAGAACTCCGCCTCCAGCAGAACGACGTCGATGCCTCGTTCGGCCAGGCGCAGGGCGGTCGACATGCCACCGAGGCCGCCGCCGACGACCGCCACATCGCAGGTGATGTCCGCCTTGAGTGCCGGGAGGACGTCGGACGGAGGATCGATCCAGCCGGTGAACGCCGTGTAGTCGATGTCTTTGGTCCTCATCTCACCGTTCCTCGTGCGTCTGCTGCACCGGCGGCGGTGCGGGCGTGGGATCGTCGAATACTCGAACTCGTATCGAGTTTTATTTCCTCCGGGATGCGATGTCAAGGAGTGCGGTCGAGGTCCGGCCGTCCGCTGCTAAAATCCCCATCCGTGATCGACTTGGCTCTTCCGTTCGGGACGTGGCATGGCTAGGCGGAGCGACGGCGGATCGAGCCGCGCCTCGTCGGCGGACTCCGGTTCGGAGATTCGCCAGGCGCCCGCCCGCCCGGAGGCCGTGCTGCAGCGCCGCGGTGTGGCCCGGGTCAAGGCGATCCTGGACGCCGCGGAGGAGATCCTGGTCGAGGGTGGCTACGAAGCCGCCACTCTCAAGGCGATCGGTGAACGGACCGGCATCCCGACGGCTTCCGTGTACCACTACTTCGCCGACCGCTATCAGGTGGACGCGGCCATCATCAGGCGTCACGCCGACGCGCTGATCGTCAGGCTCGATCGCATCGACGGTGAGGACTTCCGGTCGATCTCGGATGTCGTCGTCCTCGTGCTCGATGAGATCGTCGAGCACTTCCGGGCGCATCCGAGCTGTGTCGAGCTCTGGTTCGCCGGTCGCAATGAGGCACTGATCGCCCTCATCCAGGAGTTCGACGACCAGGTCTCCGAGCGCGTGTGGCGGCTGGGAATCGGTCGCGGACTGCTGCGCGCACATGCGTCGCCGCTCGTGATGAGGCTGGCGTTCGAAGCCGGCGGGCACCTCTTCGACATCGCCTTCAAGCGGGACCCGAACGGGGACGAGGTCGTGATGGCGGAGGCGAAGCGGATGGTGAGCGCTTACCTGGAGACGTACGCGGCGACGAACGCGGCTGCTCGAACGGACTGACCGGTGGACTGATCCGGCGCCGGACGGGGGCGAGCTCCGGTCAACGACGCCCCGGCGGACCGGGATGCGTCCGTTCTGGCCCCGCCATAGCATCGCCGTGTACGTCCCGAGCCCAGTTCTAGGGAGTCGAGGCCATGGAACCGTCAACGGCGCCCGGCGAAACCACCACCAGGGGCGAGGCCACCACCCGGAAAGGCGCCGGCCAGGCCCGGCTGGGGCTGGGACTCACCGCCTACAACAGCGTCGCGCAGTTGCAGACCGACCTCTGGTGGTCGATCGCGAACGCCGCGCGCCGGCTCGCGAAGCCCGATCTCGACCCGGCCGAGCAGGCCGAGGCTGAGGCCGTCCTGGAGGAGGATCTCGCGGGTGTCGAGGTGCTGACGCACTACTACAGCCGCCCCGGGCGTCAGGTCGCGGCGGCGCTGCGCGCACTGGCCTCCGAGTCCTACCTCGAGCTCAGCCGGACGGCGGAGCGGATCGGCCGCGGAATGATCGCCGAGATGCCGATCCCGACCGCCGCGGTGACGGGTGCGGAGGAACCGGCCGCGGACGCCGGGTCCGAGGCCGCCGACCGGCGTCCCCGGTTCGACGTGCTGGTGGTCGCCGACCTCTCCGAGGCCGAGGAGGCGAAGGTCCGCAACGGGCTGCGCGCGCTGCGCCGCCGTGAGGACCCGTTCCTCTACGAGCTCGTCACGGTCCCGAGCTTCGTCGACGCGATGGTCGCCATCCTGATCAACCCGGAGATCCAGGCGGTCGTCGTCCGCCCCGACTGCCACGGCCGTTCGAGCGTCGACCTCTCCCTCCTAGACGGGCTGGTACCCCCGGGCGGTGTCGAGGGCTTCGACCACCTCACGGCCGCGGAGCGGGCCGGGGCGATCGCCCGGGCGATCCGGCGGGATCGGCCCGAGCTCGACCTCTACCTGGTCGAGCAGGCCTCGGTCGAGCAGCTCGCGGTCCAGGTCGGGCGTGAGTACGACTCGATCTTCCTGCAGCAGGAGGACGTCCTGGACCTCCACCTGACGATCCTGCGCGGAGTCGGAACGCGGTACCGCACGCCCTTCTACTCGGCCCTGCTGGAGTACGCCCGCAAGCCGACCGGGGTGTTCCACGCGCTGCCGGTCTCCCGGGGCGGTTCGGTCGTCGCCTCGCCGTGGATCCACGACATGTGCGACTTCTACGGGCTGAACATCTTCCTCGCCGAGACCTCCGCGACCGCCGGCGGGCTGGACTCGCTGCTGGAGCCGCACGGCACGATCAAGGAGGCCCAGGACCTGGCCTCGCGCGCCTTCGGCTCGCGGCGCACCTACTTCGTCACCAACGGCACCTCCACCGCCAACAAGATCGTCACCCAGGCGCTGGTGGCACCGGGCGACGTCGTCCTGGTCGACCGCAACTGCCACAAGTCGCACCACTACGCGCAGGTGATGGCCGGCTCCAACGTCGCCTACCTCGACAGCTACTCGATCGACGCGTACGCCATGTACGGCGCGATCCCGCTGTCCGACATCAAGCGCACCCTGCTGACCTACCGTCGCGAGGGTAGGCTCGACCAGGTCACCTTGATCTCGCTCACCAACTGCACCTTCGACGGCGTCGTCTACGACGTCGAACGGGTGATGACCGAGTGCCTCGCGATCAAGCCGGACCTGGCCTTCCTGTGGGACGAGGCCTGGTTCGCGTTCGCCCGCTTCCACCCGGTGTACCGGCGGCGCACCGCGATGGCCACCGCGGAGCGGCTCACCGAACGCCTGCGCACGCCGGAGTACCGGGCCGAGTACGAGCGGCACGCCGAGCGCATCCGCGGCATGACGGACGACGAACTGGCCCACGAGCCACTGCTCCCGGACCCGGACCAGGTGCGGATCCGGGCGTACGCCACCCAGTCGACGCACAAGACCCTGACCGCGCTGCGCCAGGGGTCGGTGATCCACGTCCACGACGAGGACTTCAGCCGGCGGACCGAGGAGGCCTTCCACGAGGCCTACATGACGCACACCTCGACCTCCCCGAACTACCAGGTGCTGGCCTCGCTGGACGTCGGCCGGCGCCAGGTCGAGCTGGAGGGGTACGGGCTGGTGCAGCGCCAGCTCGAACTGGCCATGACCCTGCGCGACCGGATCGCCGAACACCCGCTGCTGTCCAAGTACTTCCGGGTTCTCGGCAGCGGGGACCTGATCCCGGACCGTTACCGGGTGTCGGGCCACGAGGACCCGCTGCGGCTCGGGCCGGTGGCGATGGAAGAGGCGTGGAGCACCGACGAGTTCGTCCTCGACCCCTGCCGGCTGACCATCGAGATCTCGGCGACCGGCATCGACGGGGACACCTTCAAGCACGCGCAGCTGATGGATCGTTGGGGCATCCAGATCAACAAGACCACCCGCAACACGGTGCTGGCGATGACCAACATCGGGACGACCCGCAGCGCCCTCGCTCACCTGCTGCGGGCGCTGATCGGAATCGCGGAGGAGCTGGAGGCCGAGCTCGGCCAGATGTCGCCCGAGCAGAGGCGCGCGTTCGACCTGCGGGCCGACGCCCTCGCCCATGACCACCCACCGCTGCCGGACTTCTCCCGGTTCCACGCGGCCTTCCGCGCCGACCCTGCCGGGGAGGCCGGCGACGGGGACATGCGCAAGGCCTACTACATGGCGTACCGGGAGGAGCTGGGCGAGTTCGTCTCGCCCGCCGAAGCCCGGCGTCGCGTCGAGGCCGGCCTGCCGGTGGTATCGACCATCTTCGTCACCCCGTACCCGCCCGGCTTCCCGATCCTGGTGCCGGGCCAGGAGTTCAGCAAGGACATCCTGGACTTCATGGACGCCCTGGACACCAAGGAGATCCACGGGTTCGACCCGGTGCGGGGCTACCGGGTGTTCGTCGAGTCGGCCCTCGCGGTCGACGGTGACGCGCCCCAGGAGGCCGCGTAGCAGCTGTCGGCTTCAAGGCCGGCCGTCATGTCCGTGTACTCACCCTGCTGTGCCGTCCTTTGCGGACGTGCTCCTCGGCATGGCCGAAGACTGCGGCATCGGTCCGTCGCCTGTTGCTGCGCCACCCCGCGCGGTCCGAGTTCGTGCGCCAGCCGGCAGAGGAAGGCGGACAAGTCCTTCTCCATGAGGAAACGCATCCAAGGAACCGGCCACCCGCCTGCACGGACGGCGGCGCCGGGCCGCCGCCGACGGGAGCGTTGCTCGATCGTGACCGTCCGGTCTGTCACCAGGACCTTGACATCTCGTCATGGCGCGACTCCAAACTCAAATTCGATTCGAACTCGAATCCTGCTCTCGGCCTAGCCACACCGACGGCGGCAGGAGGTCGCCGTGGCATCGCGAACGGCGCCGACGGAAGAACGGAGAGAGCCCCGGCAGTCGACGCCGAGAAGACGATCGGCCGCCTCGCCGAGCTCCGCAGCTGACGGTGAGTCAGGAGGTGGGCATCGGAGCGGTGCCGACGATGTTCGCATTCTCCTTCGGGCCAGGACGAGTCATCGCCACGCTGCGGTGACATCCCATGGCATCAGTTCGGCGCAGTAGCATGAGCGTTCGGGTGTGTCCGCCCCCCAGTGATCCGAGTGGCTGGAGGAACGTGGAGCTCGTCGGCCGACAGAAGCAGGTGGACCTGCTGGCCCGTCTATTGTCCGAGTCGCGGAGCCGGGGCAATGCCGTGCTGGTCCGTGGTCCGGCCGGAATCGGGAAGACGGCCCTGCTCGCCGAAGCCGCCGTCCTCGCCGAAGCCTCGGGGTACCGGGTGTTACGCACCAGCGGCGTCGAGGCCGAGAGCGAGATCCCGTACGCCGGCCTGCAGATGCTCCTGCACCCACTGGCCGCCGGGACGCCGGAGCTCACGGCGCCGCACCGACAGGCGTTGGACGCCGCCCGGGGTCGCACCGAGGCCGACATCCCGAACGTCTTCCTGGTCGGCCTGGCGGCCCTCAACCTGATCGCGGACGCCGCCGCGGTCGCCCCGGTGCTGCTGCTCGCCGACGACGTGCAGTGGCTCGACGACGCCACCGTCAGCATCCTGGCGTTCATGGCGCGCCGGGTCGGCACCGAGCCGGTGGTCATGGTGGGAGCCGCACGCGACGGTTACCGATCGCGCCTGAACCCCGACGAGATGACCACCGTGCAGCTCGAGCCGCTGTCCGACGACGAGGCGACGGTGCTGCTCGCGGACCGGGCTCCGCACCTGCGGCCGACCGCCCACCGGCGACTGCTGGCCGCCGCGGCCGGCAATCCGCTGGCGTTGACCGAACTGTCGCGCGCGGTGGGCGCATCCGGCAGTCCGCAGCTCGCCGAGATCCCGCTCACCGAGCGACTCGAGCGCGCCTTCACCGATCGGCTCAGAACGTTGCCGGAGGTCACCCGCAGCCTGCTCCAGATCGCCGCCCTGGACGACGCTTCCTCACTTCCGGAGCTGTACAGCGCGGCCCGGGTGCTCACGGGCTCGGCCGTCGGGGCGGCGGACCTGGAGCCGGCCGTCCGGGCCCGTCTGGTCGAAGTCGTCGCGACCGAGCTCCGCTTCGGGCATCCGCTGATGCGCTCGGCGATTCAGCAGGCGATGGCGGCCGAGGTCCGCAACGCCGCGCACACCGCGCTCGCCTCGGTACTCGACGGCCACCCGGACCGGCAGGTGCGTCACCGTGCCGCCGCGACCGGGACCCCCGACGAGGCCATCGCCGCCGCGCTGCAGGATGCGGCGCGACGGGCAGCCCGCCGCGGCGGCATCGCTGCGGCGGTCACCGCACTGGAACAGGCCGCAGCCCTCAGTGAGGACGCCGACCGGCGTGCCGAACGTCTGCTGCTGGCGGCCGATTTCGCCGCCGAACTCGGCCGGCCGGAGACCGTTACCAGACTACTGGACCACGCCCTGACCGGGCGGTTGTCCAGGCAGCAGCACGCCAGGACGGTGTGGCTGCGCGGCAGCTGCGACGAAGGGCTCCACAGCCACTCCTCCGGCGCCCTCTCGCTCACCGCCCTGGCGGAGGAGATGGCGGCCGAGGATCCGGTGCTCGCGCTGCGGATCCTGTGGAGCGCGGCCCAGCTCTGCTTCTGGTCCGCCCCGGGCCCCGAGGCCCGGCGCGAGATCCTGGCGGCCGTCGAGCGCATGGTGACGGACGAACTCGATCCGTGGCGGCTGGCCATCTGCGCCTACGCGGCGCCGGTCGAACGCGGCGCGTACGTCCTGGACCGGGCCCGGGACGTCGTCCTGCGGGAGGGCGACGACGGGCGCGCCTACCGGATGCTGAGCACGGCGGCCCTGCTCGCCGGTGACTTCGGCCTGGCCCGGTCCTTCTCGGAGGCCGGCAGCGCGGGGCTGCGCGCCCAGGGGCGCCTGGGGCTGCTGGCCCGCACGGTCGGCGCGGACGCGTGGAGTGCCCTGGTCACCGGCGACCTCGGCGCCGCGATCACGGCGACCGAGGAGTCCCGGCGGCTGGCGCGCGAGACCAGCCAGACCATGATGTACGCCCTGATGACCGCCACGGCCGCCAAACTCGCGGCGCTGCGCGGCGAGCAGGACGACGCCCTGCTGCTCGCCGAGGCGGCCGAGGAGATCGGCCTGCCGGTCGGGGCGCGTCCGGTGCTGGCGACCGCGGCGATGGCGCGCGGTCTTGCCGCTTTGGGCCAGGGCCGGTTCGAGGAGGCTTACGGACACTTCCGGCGGCTGCACGATCCGGCGGACCCGGCGTTCCAGGTCGCGCTACGGCTGACCACCCTCGGCGACCTGGTCGACGCCGCGACGCACTGCGGACGCACGGAGGCGGTGCTGCCTGTCGTGGCGGAACTCGAGGCGGTCGCCGAACTGACGCCGGCGCCGGCCCTGCACGCCGATCTGCGCCTGGTCCGGGCCCTGGTGGCGGCCGACGGCGACGCCGAGCCGCTCTTCGAGGCCGCGCTGGGCACCGACCTCAGCGCCCTGCCGCTGGTCCGGGCCCGTACGCACCTGGCCTTCGGCGAGTGGCTGCGGCGGCGCCGCCGCAGCGTCGAGTCCAGGGAGCACCTGCGCACCGCCCGCGACATGTTCGACGCGCTCGGTGCGATTCCCTGGGGGGAGAAGGCACGCCGGGAGCTGCGGGCGGCCGGTGAGACCAGTCGCGGCCGGGCTCCGGACGCCCGCGACCGGCTGACCCCGCACGAGCTGCAGATCGTGCGGCTGGCCGCCGACGGCCTGACCAACCGTGAGATCGGCCAGCGGCTCTACCTGTCGCACCGGACGGTCAGCTCGCACCTGCACCGGATCTTCCCCAAGCTCGGCGTCGTCTCGCGCACCGAGCTGCGAAACGCGGTGGCCGGCGCCTTGCGTTGATCCGACGTCACATGACGCTCGATCACCCGGTCGTCATCCGCCTAGCGTTTCCCCGGTCAGGGTTCGAGGACAAGGGGGTTCCATGGTGTGGCACGGGCCTCACACCGGGGCGGTTCGGCCGCTGGTCGGCCGCTCCGTCGAACGCGAAGCAATCGCACGGCTGCTCGATGCGGTGCGGGACGGGCTCAGCGGCGTCCTGGTACTCGTGGGCGAGGCAGGGATCGGCAAGACCCGGCTGCTGGACCACGCGGCGGCCCTGGCCGCCGGGGTGCAGCTGACGAGGCTGGTCGGCGTGGAAGCCGAACAGCCCCTGGGCTACGGCGCGCTGCACCGGCTGCTGCGGCCGCACCTGCACCGCGCCGACCGCCTTCCCACAAGGCAGCGGGACGCGTTGAACGCGGCATTCGGCCTGGCGGACGCGGCGGCGCCGGACCGGCACCTGGTGGGTCTTGCGGCCTTGACCATGCTGTCCGACGTGGCATCGGAGCTGCCGCTGCTCTGCCTGGTGGACGACGTCAACTGGCTCGACCGGGAGTCGGCCGAGACACTGGCCTTCGTCGCCCGGCGGCTGCACGCCGACTCGCTGGGACTGATCTTCGCGGCCAGGCAGGACCTGGCCGGCCGCGGGCTGTTCGACGCCATGCCGCACCTGCAGGTCGAGGGGCTGCCCGCCACCGACGCCAGGAAACTGCTCTCCCTCACTGTTCCCGGCCACCTGGCCACGGCGGTCGCGGACCGGATCGTGGCCGGCACCGGGGGCAATCCGCTGGCGCTCATCGAACTGGGCGCCAACCTGGGCGCCGAACAGCTGGCCGGAGTCGCGCCGGTGCCCGAGCCGCTGCCGGTTGGCAGGCTACTGGAGGAACACTTCCGGCAATCGGTTGCCGCGCTGCCCTCGGACACCCGGACACTGCTCCTGCTCATGGCCGCGGCGCCGACCGACGACATGGCGGTGGTGTGGCACGCGGCAGGCGTGCTGGGCCTGCCGGCCAGGGCCGCCGCCGCGGCCGTTGACGCGGGGATCCTGAACCACGGGGCCGGCGGCGGGTTCCGGCATCCGCTGATCCGGTCGTCGGTCTACGCGGCGGCTTCCGGGGACAACCGGCGGCGGGTCCATGCCGCGCTCGCGGCGGCCAGCGATCCGGCTCGCGTTCCCGACCGGCGTGCCTGGCACCGGGCCGAGGCGGCCCTCGGCACCGACGACTCGGCGGCCGCGGACCTGGACGCCGCCTCGGACTGGGCCCGGGCCAGGGGTGGTTACTCCGCCCAGGCGCTGTTCCTGTCCAAGGCCGCCGAACTCACCACCGACCCGACCCAGCGCGCCGAGCGCTACCTCGCGGCAGCCCAGGCCCACTTGGCCTCCGGCGACCACGCCGCGGTGCAACCCCTGCTCGACCTCGCCGCACCCACCCTCGACCATCCCGCCGCCCGGGCCCGCGCGCTGCGGATCCGGGCCTCGGTCGAGCTGTTCAACACCCGCATCGACCGGGTCCCGGCCATGATGCTCGACGCCGTGGCCGAACTCGCCGACGCGGACCCCCGGACGACCCGGAAGCTGCTCTACGAGGCCGTACACGCCGCCGTCATCGCCGGTGATCCCGTCTACCGCACCACCTCGGCCGCCGTGTCCGAGGCCGTGACCGCCGCCCCGCCCGAGCCGGACACCCCGCCCTGGAGCCCCGGCGAGCTGATCGAAGGCCTGGCCCTGCGGTCGGCCGGCAGCTACCGCAGCAGCGTGACGACCATCCGGGCGGCCCTGACCCGGCTCCGCTCCGCAGCCGAACTCCGCAACATGGCCAGCCCGTTCAGCATCCTGGTGAGCATCGCCGCGACCGAGGTGTGGGACATCGAGGCGTACGCGGAGATCGTCAGCCGACTGGCGGCCGTGGACCGCGGCCACGGAGCGCTCTACAGCCTCAGCCTGTCCCTGTCGGACCTGGCGTACACCGAGATCTGGAACGGGCGGCTGGCCGCGGCCGAGGCGCTCTACGCGGAGGCCGACGACTACGCCAGCGCGATCGGGCTGGCGACGCACGGGGACGTGCGCAGAGCCCTGCTGTACGCGTGGATGGGCCGGGAGGGCGAGGCGCGCGCCGCCGTGGCGATGATGGAGGCCGTCTCCGAGACCTACGGACTGGGCTTGCTGCGCCAACTGGCGCTCCACGCGCTCTGCGTCCTGGAGCTCGGCAGGGGGTGCTACGACGAGGCGCTGCGCCATGCGCTGACCGTCTACCACGAGGACGCACCGTCACAGGGCAACCTGGTGCTGCCGCTGCTCGTCGAGGCCGCCGTCCGCGTCGGCGACCGGCGCGCAGCGGCCCTCGCACTGGAGCGGCTCGAGGCGCGTGCGCCGCTCGCCGGAACGCCGTGGGCGCTGGGGCTGCTGGCCCGCTGCCGGGCGCTGGTGGCCGAGGACGCCGAGGCCGAGCAGTGGTACGCGGAGTCGATCGATCTGCTGGGGCGCGTTCCGCTGGCCGCGGAACACGCCCGGTCACGACTGCTGTTCGGCGAATGGCTCCGGCGGCGCAAGCGCCGGTCCGAGGCCAGGACACATCTGCGGGCCGCGCACGAGCTGTTCGAGGCCGGGGGCGCGGCGCTGTTCGCCAAGCGGGCCCGGGCCGAGCTGCTCGCGACCGGGGAGACGGCGCGCAGACGTGTCCCGGGGACCAGGCTCGATCTCACGCCCCAGGAACGACAGGTGGCGCTGCTGGCCACCTCGGGACTGACCAACGCCGAGATCGCCTCCCGGCTCTTCATCACGACCTCGACGGTCGAGTTCCACCTGAACAAGGTGTTCCGCAAGCTCGGCATCACCTCGCGGCGGAAGATCGCCGCCGCACTCGATCCGACCGGACTCGCCGACGGTCCCTCGACCTCCGGCTAGTGCCGCGGTGGGATCGTCGGGTCAGCCCCAGGCCTCGGCGGACCGCCGGCGGCTGAGCCGGTCGGCGACGGCCGAGCAGACGGCGAGCAGCCCCGCGGCGGTCCACAGCGGGGCTGCCACGTCGGTGTGCCGCAGCAGCAGTCCGCCCCCGAAGGCGCCCGCGGCCATCGCCAGGATCGAGGCGACGCGCAGTCCGCGGACGCGGGACGCGGTCCGGTCGGCGAACAGTCCCGCGGTGGTCAGGGTGAGCACCGTCGTGGTCAGGTCGGGGACGGCCAGGCGCCGTACGACGGCGTTCTGCATCCCCATCACCACCGCGAGCAGGGCGACGAGGGCCAGCTGAACCGTACGCCGCCCCGGGGCGGCGAGCGCCGCCAGCACGGCGGCCCCGATGACGAAGGCGCACTGCGCGGCGGTCGAGAGCGCCAGCAGCCGCCCGCGGTGCGTGGTGCTGCCGCCGACGTGGCGCCCGCCGAGGTACGCCCCGGCGCCGAAGGCTCCCACGGCCAGCAGCGTCGCGCTCCACGACACTCCCCCGACGCCGCTGAGCGCGAAGCCGGAGAAGACGACGTTGCCGGTCATGTTCGCGACGAAAACGTGGCCGAGCACCAGGTAGCTGACGGCGTCGACCAGCCCGGTCGCCACCGTCAGCGCCAGGAGCAGCGCGGGCAGGGGCCCGTGGTTCCGGCTCTCGGGCATGGATCGTTCTCCTTCCGCGTCGAGGGCGGCGGGACCGCGCGTCGCCGCGCTGCCTCGCCGCCCCGTGGTCGCCTGATCAGGCGGTGGCCCGCACGGCCGCGCCGGACGGGGTGGGCTCGAAGGTGGGGAAACCCTTGATCACGATCGCCCTTTCCGACACCGGGGGTTCAGGGCCGGCCGAGGAAGTCGAGCAGCATGGCGGTCAGTTCCTCGGGGTGCTCCTCGTAGATCCAGTGGCCGGAGTCCGGGATGGTCACGCCGGTGACGTCGGAGGCGTACGCCTTGACCTGGTCGCCCTCGGCGCTTCCGAGGCTGCCCGACGCGCCGATGGCGAGCACCGGCATCGGGAGCGGGGTTCGCTGGAATTGCGCGTCGTCGCGGATGTCCTGCGGGAACACCCGGAACCAGGCCAGGCTCGCCGCCAGATGGGCGGGGTCGCGCAGGTAGTGGGCGAACACCCGGATGTCGTCCTGGCTCACCGCGCCCGGGACACCCTCGAACCCGCCGATGAAGCCGGCGGTCCAGGTGACCTCACGGCCCCGGATCATGTTCTCCGGCAGGCCGTCGGTCAGGTTGAAGAACCCGAAGTTCCAGACCCCGGGGCCCCGCTGGGTCAGTGAAGGGATCTGGTAGATGCTCAGGTCCGGGATCGGCGCCTCGCTGAGGACCAGCTTCTTGACGGTGGCGGGGTACTGCGCGGCGTAGGAGTAGGCGACCATCGTGCCGATGTCGTGGCCGACGATCCGCACGTCGTCGTCCTTGCCGAGCGACACCAGCAGCGCGTGCAGTTCGGCGGCCATCGTCTTCTTGTCGTAGCCCGAGGGCGGGGCGTCGCTCTGCCCGGCACCGGGCAGGTCCGGGGCGATGACCGTGTAGTGCTCGGCCAGGGCGGGCATGATGCCGTGCCACTCGTACCAGGTCTGCGGGTAGCCGTGCAGCAGCACCAGCGTCGGCCCGTGGCCGCCGATCACGTAGTGCAGGCCGATGCCGGCGGCCCGGGTCCGGTGCTCGCTGAACCCTGCGGGCATCCGCTCACCGGCGGACGAGGTCGACGAGCTGGAGGAGGCGGACGTGGGGGCCGCGGCGGCGCCGATCGCCGTCGTGCCCACGGCGACGGCCACGGCCAGGGCCGCGCCGAGCAGTCGGCGGTTGCTGCGGGTTCCGGGCAGGGGGAATCTCACTCAGTACTCCAGGGTCGGTGATGGGTGACGGAGGATCGGCGGCCCCTGACGGGGTGCCGGGTTCGGCGGACGTCGGCCGTGCCGCCGTCGGCGAGGTGGTCAGGCCTGCCCACCCTGACGCCGCAGCCAGGCCAGCGCCGCGTCCGCGACCTCGCGCCAGCCGCTGTCGATGGTCAGCGAATGCCCGCGGTCGGGGAAGGCCATGAACTCGGTGACCGCCTCGGAGTGCCGGTACTGCTTGAACGTGGCACGGGTGACCGACTCCGGGACGGTGTGGTCCTTGCCGCCGGAGACCAGCAGCAGCGGGCCGCGTGCGGAGTTGGCGGTGTCGACCTCGGCCGGCGAGTGGGGGTCGAAGTTCGCCGCGGCGGCCTCGAACAGGGGCTTGCCCGGTGCCGGGATGGTCCACCGCTCGAACAACCCGTCGGACTCCTCCTCGCTCAGCGCGTTGCCGAACGCGAAGCGGAACTGCTCGGCGGTCAGGGACACCGCGCGGTGCTTGTTCGCCGGGTTCTTGAACACCGGCAGCGTCGACCGCAGGGCGGACAGCGGAAGCGGCAGGACGCCCTTGATCTGGGCCGCGTCGATCGCCACGGCCGCCGCCGCCAGGTCCTGGCCGAGGAGCTTCTGGGCGATCATGCCGCCGAAGGAGTGGCCGATGAGGATCGGCGGCGTTCCCAGGCCGCGGATGATCGTCGCGTAGTGCTCGACGACGTCGTCGATGCCGTGGTCGGCGATGCTCTCCGGGTTCTGCCGGGCCTCCTCCACGGTGTCCGGGTCGCCGGGCCAGCCCGGCGCTGACGGGGCGTAGCCCTCCTCGCGGAAGAGGTCGATCCACGGCTGCCAGGAGGCGCTGTGCAGCCACAGGCCGTGGATGAAGAGGACGGGGATCGGACCGGTCATGACCGCGTGCCCTTTCTCGGGAGCGAACTCGGGTGGTACCGGTTCTGGCCTGACGGTGCGCCGGACCGGGTCTCAGGGGCGGGTGCTGAACGGGCCGAGGATCCCGGCGTCGATCCGGAGGGACTCGACCATGGCCGCGGCGTTCTCGAGCGTGAACACGTCGGCCGCGGCGAGCACGCCGGTGTACTTGGCGATCACCGGTGCGGCGGCCTGCGCCGCCACCGCGTCGAGGTAGGTCTTGAAGATCGCCCACGAGTTGCCCTGCGGGCCGTACTTCGCGAAGTACGGCGTGGGGTCCAGGTTCATCGAGGCCCGGGTGGAGGCTTCCAAGTCGGCCGTGTAGGCGCGCTGGAGGTCGCCGTCCGCCCGCACGCCCAGCCGGCCGAGGTGGCCGCCGACCAGGGTCCGCCACGGGTAGCCCATGGCGATGTCCTGCGCCCGCAGCCAGGCCGGGATGTCCTGGGAGACCGCGAGGTTCTTGAACGGCACCCAGCCCGGGTACAGGACGTCGACGACCATGAGGGTCCTGTGTTGCGGCGCGTGGATGAAGATGTTGTCCGGGCTGTGGTTGGGGCCGTGGTAGGCCAGCTCCAGGCGCTCGCCGCCGACCTCCAGCGTGTAGCGGTCCTCGAAGGTGACGGTCGGCGCGGGACGGTTCGGGTCGCCGTCGCGCAGCAGCAGGCGACGGCATTCGGCGTGGCCGATCCGCACGACGTCCTTGCCGAGGATCGACGAGGCGCCCGCGTGATCGGCGTGCGAGTGCGAGTAGACGAGGTGCGTGACCTGTGACGGACGGCCGTTGGCCCGCGTCACGTCGGCGATCGCCCGCAGCAGGTTGTGCCCGATGGTCGGCGGGGCGTCGACCAGGACGACGCCTTCCCGGGTGCTGAGGAACATCGCCTGGTAGTACCCGTCGGTGACCCAGTGGAGGTTCCCGTCGATCCGGCCGACGTAGTAGCCCGCGTCGTTGATCGCCGGCCCCTTCGCGGCGAGCGGGACCGGTGCGAAGTCGGGGAGGCCGGGGGTGGCGGTCGGGGAGGCTGCCGCCGTGCCGCCCAGGGCGGTGCCGGCGACGGCGACCGCGGGCAGCACGGCCGCCGTGCGCAGCAGGGCCCGGCGGTTCGCCGGGGCGTTCATCGACTGGCTCATGGAGTGGCCCTTCGGGATCGGTGGTGCGGTGCGGGGGGATTCAGGTGCTCGTGACGGAAGACCGCGCAGGGCGACGCGCGGTGCGGCAGGACCCGGGGCGAGCAGGCCGCCCACCGTGCCAGACCAGCAGCAGGCCGGTGACGACGCGCAGGATCAACAGCCCGGTGTTCACCGCGCTCTCCTCGCTCGCATCACCCGAAACAGGGATCGGACATCCGGGCGACGGCGTCCGCCCCGGGGGCGGCCCCGCGCCGGCCGGGCCGACGCCGCTGCTCCTCGGAGTCCACGGCGGCCTGGCCCAGCAGCTCGGCCTGGACCACGCCGTCGCCGGCCCGACGCGGGCCGGCCTGGTAGCCGCCGAAGTGGGCGAGCGGGCTCCAGGCGGGTTCGACCGGCGGCGCGGGCGCCGCGAGGCCCTCGAACTCGCCGACCGCGTGCACGATCCGGCCGCCGACCACGGTGAGGGCGGCTTCGATGAGCGGGATGTCCTGCTCGGCGACGGTGAAGTAGTCGTCGGTGAGGATCGCGAGATCGGCGAGGAAGCCCGGGCTCAGCCGGCCCTTCACGTCCTGCTCGCCGGTGAGGCGGGCCCCGGCGGCGGTGTACATCTCCAGCGCGGTCTCCCGGCTGACGCAGTGTGCTGCCGAACGGGTGCGCAGGCCGCCGACGGTGCGCCCGGAAACGAGCCAGTGCAGGGCCACCCAGGGGTTGTAGGTGGAGACCCGGGTCGCGTCGGTTCCGGCCGCGACGCTCAGCCCGCGGTCGAGCATCGCGCCGAGCGGCGGGGCGGCCGCCGCCACGGCGGCGCCGTACCGGCGCGCGAAGGTCTCGCCCTGGTACGCCAGCCGGTGCTGCACCCCCAGCGACCCGCCGAGCGCCGCGATGCGGTCCAGGCTCTCCGGCGAGACGGTCTCGGCGTGGTCGAACAGCCACCGTCCCGGCCCCGGGAAGAGCCCCTCGGCGGCGAGCTTCTCGAAGACTGCGAGGTCGCGACGGATGGTCTCGTCATAGGTGGCGTGCAGCCGGAATCCCCAGCCGTTCTCCAGCAGGACCCGCACCGCCTGTTCCAACTGGGCTTCGTACGGACCGAGTTCAGGACGTGGCTGGGCGAAGTTCTCGAAGTCGGTGGCGGCCCAGACGAGGTTCTCGCCGGCGCCGTTGAACCTGAGCCACTCGTCGCCGTCGCCGGGCTTGACCAGGGCGGCCCAGCGCCGCAGGTCCTCGACCTCCTGCCCGAGCGTCTGTGGGAACAGGTGGTACGCGACGCGCACCGTGAGCTCCCCCGCGGCGGCCAGCTCCGTGACGGCCGTGTAGCCCGACGGGAAGTCCTGGAAACCGCCGGCGCCGTCCACCAGCGAGGTCAGGCCGAACCGGTTGAGCTCGCGCAGGAAGTGGGCGGTGGAGGCCTTCTGCAACGCGGGATCGAGCACCGGTGCCTTGGCGAGCGTCGCGTAGAGCAGCCCGGCGGCCGGGGCGGCGATCAGCATCCCGGTCGGCTCGCCGTCGTGGCCGCGGACGATCTGCCCGCCCGCCGGGTCGGGGCTGTCGCGGGTGATGCCCGCCGCGCGCAGGGCGGCGCGGTTCAGCACCGCGGACTGGTACAGGTGCGTGATGATCACCGGCGTGTCCGGCGCCGCCGCGTTCAACTCGGCGGGCGAGGGCAGGCGGTGCTCGGCGACCGTCTCGACGCTCCAGCCGCCGGCGACGCGGACCCACTGGCCCGCCGGTGTCCGGGCGGCCTGTTCCCGCAGCATCCTGAGCCCCACCGCGAGCGACGGCACGCCGTCCCACCGCAGCTCCAGGACGAAGTGCAGGCCGCCGCGGACGACATGGCAGTGCGAGTCGTTCAGCCCGGGGACGACCCTGCGGTACTGCGCGTCCACCACCAGGGTGTCCGGCCCGATGTGCGGCGCGACGTCCCGGTCGTCGCCGACCACGCCGATCCGCCCGCCGCGCACGGTCAGCGCCGAGGCCACCGGGCGGCGCGGGTCGCCGGTGTGGATCCGCGCATTGCGGACGACCAGCTCGGCGCGGTCGCCTTCCTTGCCGGGCCGCAGGCCCGCCACGGGCATCGATGTCATCGGAGCTCCTCGCTTCGCTGGGTGCCACCCCCAGGACAGCACCGGGCCCGGTCCGCTCGAACCGTGGAAAGACCCCAGTCCTGACGTGCCGTCACCACGTCGCACGGCTGGGGATCGACCCCGGTGCGAAGCCGGGGCGGGGCGCCTGACCGTACGGGCCGAGCCGGAGCGAAGCCGGCACACACCACCAACTCCGGTGCATGGAAAACTCGTTGGAGATTGCACCGCGCTCCTGACGTGCGTGTTCGTGCTGTTCGCAGCACGTGACGATCTCGCCGGAATCGCTCCACACGGCGACTTGCTCGCACCTCCTGATCGGCAGCCGAGCCGTCGTGGGATGCCGGGCGGCGAAGCCGTCACAGCCACAGCGGGTGCCGGAGGCGGGCACGTGGGGTCAGAAGACGGTTCAGGCCTCGGCCCACAGCACGACGGGCCGCAGCGCCGGCCCGGTGACGATCGCCGTGTAGACGGCGACAGCCAGGTTCTGCTCGGCCAGGACCTCGACGACCCGGCACATCTCCGAGTGACTGTCGCGCCCCCCGTACTCGGTCGGCAGCACCGGCAGCAGCACGCCCGCAGCTGTCAGGACGGCCCAGTCGGCAGGGGGCAGCTCCCACTGCGGGTAGGTCGCCGCGTCGAAGCGCGAGGCGGCCTCCTCCCCGGCACCGGAGGTCCGGCGACTCCCGCCGGGCTCGCGACGGGAGTCGCCGGACCCTCCCTACCCCCGCCAGGAAGACCTCAGGTGGCGGACCGTCAGCGACTCGGCCCGTGCGGCGCCCCCGTCGGCGTAGAGGGCGACGCCGGTGTCGGACGGGTCGGGGAAGATCTGGTCGGTGAGCACGAGCGTGCCGTCG
This sequence comes from Kitasatospora sp. NPDC096204, assembly GCF_044763205.1. Classification (NCBI taxonomy): domain Bacteria; kingdom Bacillati; phylum Actinomycetota; class Actinomycetes; order Kitasatosporales; family Streptomycetaceae; genus Kitasatospora; species Kitasatospora sp. NPDC096204. The sequence goes on along the minus strand of NZ_JBIWFT010000001.1, from coordinate 501,761 downwards.
CCCGCGTAGACCTCGACCGAGGAGGCGTCGACCAGGATGCGCAGGTCGAGCCGGCCGTTCGGGTCCAGGTGCAGCTTCGCCCGGTGCACGGCCGCGAAGGACTCGTGGAAGGCGGTGGTCCCGGACGCGGTGCGGTCGACGTACAGCTCGCCGCTCGCGGTGTCGTAGCCGATCCGGGTCCAGTGCCCGCCGCCGTCGTGCACCGCGAGGCCGAACTCCCGGGCGGTGCCGGCCCGCAGCCGGGCGTTGATCTCCAGGGCGGCGCCGCTCACCGGGAGCGGGAGCCGGGTGTCGCGCACCGGCAGGTCGGTGCCGCGCCAGGGCCGCCTCTCACGCAGCTCCTCCAGTTCCCTGACGGGGCGCTGGACGAGCACGGTACGGCCGTCGACGGTGGTGAGCGCGAGCTCGCGCGGGAAGGTGTCGGCGCCGCGCCAGGGCGAGGTCGGGATCTTGTCGGCGTAGGCCCAGTTGTTCATCCAGCCGATCACCACCCGGCGGCCGTGCGGCTCGTCGTTGACGCTGGTGGCGGCGTAGAAGTCGGCGCCGTGGTCGAGCCAGTGCGCGCGCTGCACCATGCCGAGGGCCGGGGCGTCGGCGAGCGTGAACCGGTCGGCGAGCACGTGGCCCCAGCCACCGGTGGCGTGGTCGGCGATCTGCACCTGGACCTGCCGGCCGATCAGGTCGGCGAGGTCCCAGGAGGTCCAGTCCAGGGCTTCGCTGTCACTGCCGGTGGCGCTGCGGACGACCTGGCCGTCCAGTAGCAGGTTGACGGCGGTCTGCCGGTCCTTGGGCCGGGCCTGCTGGTCGGACAGCTGGAGGCCGCCGACCATCAGGTGTCCCCAACCGCCGGTGGCGTTGTCGACGATCCGGACGGTCGCCCGGCGGCCGGCGAACTCGCCGATGTCCCAGCTGCTCCAGTTGAGTTCGCCGCTGTCGCGGCCGGTGGCGGTGCGGACCACCCGGCCGTCCACCACGAGGCTGACGGTGGTCTCGCCGTCGGTGCCGGCCGGGTGGTTGCCACCGCCGATCAGGAGGTTGAGGTAGCGGTGGTCGATGGTGAACTCGGGTGAGGTCATCGTGCCGGTGGCCGCGTCCCCGGCGGCGGGGGTGAAGGTGTCGAGCACACTGCCACCGAGGCTGCCGTCCAGGTGCTCCTTGGTGGGGGTGATCCCGGCGAGGCCACCGGTGGCGGTCCAGCCGGCAGGAAGGACCGGGCCCTGAAAGTCGGCGAGGGTGCTGCCCGGAGGTGCCGAGCCGTCGCCGGAGCCCTGGACGTACGGGTGGTTTCCGCCGCCCACCTGGAAGTTGAGGTAGCGGCGGGTGACGGTGAAGGGCGGCGAGAGGAGGTCGCCGGTGGCGGCGTCGCCGCCGAGGAAGGTGTTGACCAGGCCGGGGCCGGTGAATCCGGAGACGGGTTGTCGGCCGGGCAGGGTGCCGGGGGCGGGAGCGGTGCCGAAGGCCGTGCCGGTGGCCGTCCAGCCGCCGTAGGTGCCGTCGTCGAAACCGTTCACCAGGGTGCCGGCGGGAGGGGTGTAGATGCCGGCCGGGTCGTCGGCGGTGAAGCTGGTGCCGTCGAAGTCGCCGATGAAGTACTGGACGGCGGTGGAGTGCTGGGGGCCGCCGTTGGTGGAGACGGTCAGCACCCACTTGGTGCGCGCCGGGTCGCCGTCAACCGCGAGGGGGAAGAGGTCCGGGCACTCCCAGACCCCGCCGGTGGCTCCGGCCGGGCCGAACTCGCTCAGCCTGGTCCAGGACTTGAGGTCGTGGGAGGAGTAGAAGCGGATCTGGTGCCGGTCGGAGAGGGCGACGGCCATCAGCCAGCTGCCGGTCCGGTCGTTCCAGAGCACCTTGGGGTCGCGGAAGTCGGAGGAGCCGATGTCCAGGACGGGGTTGCCCCGGTACTTGGTCCAGCTGCTGCCGCCGTCGAGGGAGTAGGCGAGCGACTGCGTCTGGCGGCCGTCGGGCGTCCTGGCCGCACTGGTGTAGACCGCGACCAGCGGCGGGTTGTCGGTGGTGCCCAGGCCGCTGGAGTTGGTGCGGTCGTCGACCACCCCGCCGGAGAAGATCATCGCGGTGTCGTCCTGCGGGATGGCGAGCGGCTGTTCGGTCCAGTGCACCAGGTCGGGGCTGGTGGCGTGGCCCCAGGACATGTTGCCCCAGGTGGTGCCGGCCGGGTTGTACTGGAAGAACAGGTGGTAGGCACCGTGGTGGTAGATCGGGCCGTTGGGGTCGTTCATCCAATTCCGGGCCGGCGAGAAGTGGAACTGCGGGCGGTAGGGCTCCTGGTAGGCGGCCCCATGGTTGGTGGCGGCCGAGGCCGGGGTCGGCGGCAGGGCCGCCAAAGCGAGGGCGGCTGGGACGAGGGCGGCGATCAGCCGGCGGGCACGGGGAACCGGCGCAGGGGGAACAGGCATGGTGGGTGCTCCTCCGAGAGGGTGTCATCGTTGACTCATGTCATCGATGACAGCGACTGCGGAGGATGATGGGCGCGTGCCGACGCCCCGTCAAGAGCCCTGGCGCTGGCAGGGTATGCCGAACTGCTCCGCCCACGGCGGATTGGGGCCGGCAACCGAGCAGGTCAGGGCCGCGACCTCGGCGGCGAACCGGCAGGCGGCGGCGGCCTCGGCAAGGCTCAACCCGGCCAGCCGCCCGCCAAGTCGGCCGAGCCGCGCGAGGCGGTGCAGCAGCCCGGCGGTGAACGAGTCGCCCGCACCGACGGTGTCCACCACCACGACCTCGGGTGCCGGCACCCGGACCCGCTCGCCGTCCAGCGAGACCAGTGCCCCCGCGCCGCCGAGGGTGATCACCACCAGCCGGGCGCCGGCCGCGTGCCAGCCGTCGCAGGCCCGTTCGGGCGAGACGCCGGGCAGCAGCAGCTCCAGGTCGTCCGAGCTGAGCCGCAGGATGTCCGCCAGCGCGCACCACCGGTCGAGCCGCGCCCGGTAGACCTCCGGATCCACCAACTGCGGGCGGACGTTGGGGTCGATCGACACGGTGAGTCCGGCCCGGGCCCGGTCCAGGAGCCGCTCGACCAGCGCGCCGCCGGGCTCGCGGACCAGCGCGAGCGAGCCGGTGTGCAGGCAGTCCGCGTCGGCGAGCGGCACGGCGGCCAACTCGGCCGCGCTCCACTGCCAGTCGGCGGCCCGATCGGCGTGGAACGCGTAGCGCGCCTGACCGAGGCCGTCCACGGTGGCGAGGGCGAGCGCGCTCGGCTCGGGGGCCGCCACCACCGCACCGATATCGACCCCGGCGGAGCCGAGGTGAGCGCGGAACAGGCCGCCGAAGACGTCGGTGGAGATCCGGCCGAGGAAGCGCGTGGGCGTGCCGAGCCGGGCCAGCGCGACGGCGGTGTTGGCAGGCCCGCCGCCGGGCAGCACACGCAGGGCCAGCTCACCCGGACGGGCACCGGCCGGGTCGGCGAAAGTGTCGGCGACGCACTCGCCGAGGACCGCGACGAATCGCTGGGACACGAAGGACCGCCTCTCATGGATCGGTGAAGGAATGTCGCGCGGCACGGCCCGTCAACTCCGGTTCGTAGCAGCAGGTTTCGACCGCGTTACCCAGTTGTTACGCCCAGGGGGCTTGCCCGCCGCGCGGGGTCGACTTCATCATCCTCGGCAAGCGATGTCAACGTTGACATCATCGGTCGCCAGGCCTGACTTCGCCTCGGACCTCCACACACGCAGATCAGGGAGCCCACGCATGCCCCGTACCACCGCCCTCCCCCGCCTCGCCGCCTGCGTCACCGTCGCTACACTCGCCCTCACCGCCTGCGGCTCCGGCTCCAAGGGCTCGTCCGGGTCCGGCGCCGGCTCCGCAGGCGGCACCGTCAAGGTCGGCCTGATCACCAAGACCGACACCAACCCGTTCTTCGTCAAGATGAAGCAGGGCGCCGAGAAGTCCGCCAAGGAGAACGGCGCCACCCTGGTCACCGCGGCCGGCAAGTTCGACGGCGACAACGCCGGCCAGATCGCCGCCCTGGAGAACATGGTCGCCAGCGGCGTCAAGGGCGTCCTGATCACCCCCAGCGACTCCAAGGCGATCCTGCCCGCGATCAAGAAGGCCCGGGACAAGGGCGTCCTGGTGATCGCCCTGGACAGCCCGACCGATCCGCAGGACGGCACCGACGCCCTGTTCGCCACCGACAACAAGAAGGCCGGCGTGCTGATCGGCCAGTACGCCAAGGCCGCCATGGCGGGCAAGACCCCGAAGATCGCCACCCTGGACCTCGCCCCCGGCGTCGCCGTCGGCCGGCTGCGCCACGACGGCTTCCTACAGGGCTTCGGCGTCCCCGCCGGCGACCCGTCGATCGTCTGTTCCCAGGACACCGGCGGCGACCAGGCCAAGGCCCAGAGCGCGATGGAGAACTGCCTGCAGAAGGCGCCCGACCTCAACCTCGTCTACACCATCAACGAGCCCGCCGCGCTGGGCGCGTACACCGCGCTCAAGGCCAAGGGCCGCGAGAAGGAGGTGCTCATCGTCTCGGTCGACGGCGGCTGCACCGGCACCCAGGCCGTCAAGGACGGGAAAATCGCGGCCACTTCGCAGCAGTACCCGCTGTTCATGGCTGCCAAGGGCGTCAAGGCGGTGGCCGACTACGCCAAGGGCGGCGCCAAGCCCACCGGCTACACCGACACCGGCGTCACCCTGATCACCGACCAGCCGCAGACCGACGTGGACGCCACGGACACCGGCTACGGCCTGGAGAACTGCTGGGGCTGACCGGCTTCCAGACCACCACCACCCCGCTCCCCCAAGGACCGTCCGATGACCACGACCACCGCCCCGTACGCGGAACTCCAGGCTCCGCCACTCGCGCGCCGACTGCTCACCGCCCCGACCGCCGGACCGCTGGCCGCGCTGGTGCTGGCCTGCGCGTTCTTCACCTTCACCACCGACACCTTCCTCTCCGGCGGCAACTTCTCGCTGATCATCCAGCAGGTGATGGTGGTCGGAACGCTGGCGATCGGGCAGACCCTGATCATCCTGACCGCCGGCATCGACCTCTCGTGCGGCGCGGTGATGGCCTTCGGCTCGATCACCATGGCCCGGCTCGCCGCCGAGGGCACCGTGCCGCCGCTGGTCGCCATCGCCCTCGGCCTGGCGGTCTGCGCGGCCTTCGGCCTGGCCAACGGCCTGCTGGTGCAGCTGATCCCGCTGCCGCCGTTCATCGTCACCCTCGGCATGCTGAACGTCGCCTTCGCGCTCACCCACATCTACTCGGACGAGCAGACCGTCACCGACCTGCCAGGCCCGCTGACATTCCTGGGCGGCACCTTCCCGCTCGGCGACACCGACGTGACGTACGGTTCGGTGCTCGCGCTGGCGCTGTTCGCGCTCTTCGCCTACCTGCTCTCCCGCACCGCCTGGGGCCGCCACGTCTACGCCCTCGGCAACGGCCGGGACGCCGCCCGCCTCAACGGCATCCGCACCGGCCGCCTCACCGTCGGCCTCTACGCCCTGGCCGGCCTGGTCTACGGCATCGCCGCCCTGCTACTGGTCTCCCGCACCGGCGTCGGCGACCCCCAGGCCGGGCAGACCGACAACCTGGACTCCATCACCGCCGTGGTGCTCGGCGGCACCAGCCTCTTCGGCGGCCGGGGCAGCGTGCTCGGCTCACTGATCGGCGCGCTGATCGTCGGCGTCTTCCGCAACGGGCTCCAGCTGATGGGCGTCGCCTCGATCTACCAGACCCTGATCACCGGCGTCCTGGTGATCCTCGCCGTCACCGTCGACCAGATCTCCCGGAAGCGAGCCAGCCGATGACCACCACCCCCGTCCTCCAGGCCCGCGGCCTGGTCAAGCGGTACGGGCACGTCACCGCGATCGACGGCGCCGACTTCGACCTCATGCCCGGCGAGGTGCTGGCCGTCATCGGCGACAACGGCGCCGGCAAGTCCAGCCTGATCAAGGCGCTCACCGGCGCGATCACCCCGGACGAGGGCGAGATCCGGCTGAACGGCGAGCCGGTTCGCTTCGCCGGCCCACAGGACGCCCGGGCGGCCGGCATCGAAACCGTCTACCAGGACCTCGCCGTCGCCCCCTCCATGGACATCGCCGCCAACATGTTCCTCGGCCGCGAGCTGCGCCGCCCGGGCGTCCTCGGCACGGTGTTCCGCTCGCTCGACCGCAAGCGGATGCGCGACGAGGCGGCCGCCCACATGGCCGAGCTGAAGATCGGTCTGCGCTCCCTCACCCAGCCCGTGGAGACCCTCTCCGGCGGCCAGCGGCAAGCCGTCGCGGTGGCCCGCTCGGTGGCCTGGGCGCGCAGCGTGGTGGTGATGGACGAGCCGACCGCGGCGCTCGGGGTCAAGGAGTCCGGTCAGGTACTCGACCTGATCCGACGGGTACGGGACCGGGGCCTGCCGGTCGTGCTGATCAGCCACAACATGCCGCACGTCTTCGAGATCGCGGACCGGATCCACGTCCACCGGCTCGGGCGGCGGGCCGCGCTGATCAAGCCGGGCGACCACTCGATGTCCGAGGTGGTGGCCATCATGACCGGTGCGCTCACCGTCGCCGAGGACGGCAGCGGTACTGTCGTGGCGGACGCCGACGCCGCCAGGGCCGCCGGGGTCCGCGCCAGCTGAGCAGTCCTGGGCGGCCCGGCCGGGGGGCCGGGCCGCCGCCCGACAGAAACGGTGGTCCATGGCCTCGACCCGTCGTCCGACGCTGCACGACGTCGCCCAGGAGGTCGGCGTGAGCGCCAAGACGGTCTCCCGGGTGCTCAACAACGACGGACCGACGTCCGCCGCGACCCGGGAGAAGGTGCTCGCCGCCGTCGAACGGCTCGGCTTCCAGCCCAACCTGATGGCCCGCAACATCCGCACCGGCGGCCCGGACACCACTATCGGCCTGGTCGTCCCGGACATGGGCAACCCCTTCTTCGGCACGGTGGCCGGCGGGATCGAGTCCGCCGTCCGCGAACGCGGACTGACCCTGCTGCTCGGCTCCTCCGGCGACGACCCGGCCCGCGAGCGCGACCTGATCGCCACCTTCCTCGCCCGGCGGGTCAGCGCGCTCATGGTCGTCCCGGCCGACGGGTCGGACCACGCCCACCTCAGGTCCGCCCGGATCACCGGGCTGCCGGTCGTCTTCCTGGACCGCCCCGGCAGCGGCCTGGCCGCCGACTGCGTGGTCTCCTCCAACCGGGACGGCGCCCGCACCGGCGTCGCCCACCTCATCGCCCACGGCCACCGCCGGATCGGCTTCATCGGCGACCTTCCGGCCACCCTCTACACCCGCCGAGAACGCCTGGCCGGCTACAAGGACGCCCTGGCCGCCGCCGGCCTCCCGTACGACCGAACGCTGGTGGTCGGCGCCCACGGCCAGCCGGACGCGGCCGCCGCCACCGACCGGCTGCTCTCCCTCCCGGAACCACCGACCGCACTGTTCGCCGCCAACAACTTCGCCGCCATGGGGACGGTCTCCGCCCTCGCCCACGCGCGGCGCCGCGGAGTCGCCCTGGTCGCCTTCGACGACATCCCCCTGGCCGACATCCTGGAGCCCGCCCTCACTGTCGTCGCTCAGGATCCGGCCGCGCTCGGCACCGCCGCCGCCCGCGCCGCCCTGGCCCGCCTCGACGGCGACCGCGGCCGGGCCCGCACCACAGTGGTCGATACCCGCCTCATCGCCCGCGGCTCGGGCGAACAGCGCCCGCCCCACCGCTGATCGGCCTCATTCGGCCGGTCGGCCTGCGTCATCCGGCCTTCGGCACGCCACACCCACCCGGTCGTGCCCGTCCGCTCACATCACACGAGTTACACCGTTGGCCTGGACACACCCATTGTTCAGCGGCTGTGCCGATCGGGTCTGTGCCGATCCCGGATCACCGGGCCTACGCCGAGCTTCCAGCGCGCTCCAGCTGTCCTGCGCGTGCCCCTCGCCCGCGACGGCGGCCCGAACGGTGTCGGCCGTTCCCAGGGTGAGGCGCACGGTCAGCTGATCATTACTCAGAGTGAGCACGCGCGGCCCTCGCCTCGCTCAGCCGGCAGGTCCCGACGTGCCCGGCGACGAAACGGGAGCCGCCCCCAGGCAGATTCAAGCATTCCTCCCCCGGGCCGCAGCTTGTCCGAAAGCCGGCCTGCGGCCGCTCCGGACTCCGCGTCCCAGCTGACCGGACTTTCAGCACAGCGGGCGACCCTTCGCCCGACCCGCGGGTAAGGTGGTGAATCGTGTCTAGCCGTAAAACGTCGATCATGGAAGCAGCGGCGCGGGTGATCGCGCGGCGCGGGGTGCGCGGGCTGCGCGTGGAGGAGCTCGCCGCCGAGGCCGGCGTGTCCACCGCGCTGATCTACTACCACTTCAAGGACCGCACCGGGATCCTCCGGCAGACACTGGAGTTCATCAACGACCGGGCGGAGCGGTACACGACCGAACGTGCCGAGGACGCTCCGCCGCTGACGCCCCGCGAGGAGCTGGAGCAGACCCTGCTGCTGGAACTCCAGGACACCACCGAGGTCCGGGAGAACAGCACCGCCTGGGGCGAGCTGCGGGCGAGCGCGGTGTTCGACGAGACCCTGCGCGAGGACCTGGCGCGGGCCACCCGGATCTGGGTCCAGGAGATCGCCGAACTGCTGGGCGTGGTGCGGCCGATGTCCTCGGCGGTCGCGCTGGCCGGCGCGGCGGAGCGGCTGACCGCGCTGCTGGAGGGGCTGAGCACCCGCTGGCTCAGCGGCAGCCTGCCGCTGGCGCACGCCCGAACGCTGATGATGGACGCGATCGACGCCGAGGTGTCCCGGCTCGGGTCCTGAGCGGCATCCGACCGGGCCCTGACCGGGTCCCGCGCCGGGCCGCCACCCAGCCCGCGTTCCAGGCCTCCTTACGCCCGATTCGTCACGCTCCGTACGTACTTTCCATCTGCGGAGTCATGGCACGCCGCCGACTTTGACTAATTTTTCAGTCAATGCGAGCCTGAACCCGCAGGCAGGGTGCTGCCGCCGGCCCGTTTCCCGTGTGCGCCGGTGCGTCGCCTCGCGAAGAGTGGTCCTGACGGCCCCGCACCCTGGCCCGGCACCGTCGCACGAACTGGAGACCCTCATGACCAGCTACCACGACGCACACGCCGCCGAGACCTACCCGTGGGTGCCGGCGGACGACGTCCCGCACGCGCGGACCTGGATGTCCTGGCCCTCCCGCCGGGGCGTGTGGGGCCTGCGCCTGGGCGGCGTCCAGGAGGACATCGCGCTGATCGCCCGCACCATCGCCGAGTTCGAGCCGGTGGTGATGTGCGCCCCCGACGACTGGACCGCCGGCAAGGCCCGGTCCCGCTGCGGCTCCGGGGTGGAGGTGATCACCGCGATCCCCACCGACGACCTGTGGATGCGCGACACCGCGCCGGTGTTCCGCCGGGACGGGTACGGCGGCCTGGACGCCGTGGTCCTCAACTTCAACGGCTGGGGCAACAAGCAGGTCCACTACGACGACGCCCGGGTCGCCGAACGCCTCGCCACCCGCCGCGGCCTGCGCCACACCTACGCGGACTTCGTCGGCGAGGGCGGCGCGATCGAGACCGACGGCGACGGCACGGTGATGGCCACCGAGAGCAGCCTGGTCAACAAGAACCGCAACCGCGGTATGAGCCGGGACGAGATCGAGGAGGCCGTCCTGGAGGCCTACGGCGCCGACAAGATGATCTGGCTGCCCGGCATCAGGGGCCAGGACATCACCGACGACCACGTGGACGTCACCTCCCGGTTTGTCCGCCCCGGCGTGGTGATGGTGCAGTTGCCGCCCACCGACCGCAATGACGAGTGGGCGCGGGACGCCCGGGAGCAGTTCACGATCCTCTCCTCCGCGACCGACGCCCGGGACCGCCGCCTGCAGGTCGTCGTGGTGCACGGCCCGGACACCGTCCGCTCGCGCAGCTCCAAGTTCGTGGACTCCTACCTCAACTTCCACCTCGTCAACGGCGGGGTCATCACCGCCCAGTTCGGCGACGCCTACAAGGACGCCGCCGCCCGGGACACCCTCGCCGCGGCCTTCCCCGGCCGCGAGGTGGTGCAGCTCGACGTCGACCGCCTGATGGCCGGAGGCGGCGGCATCCACTGCTCGACCATGCACGAGCCGATGCCATAGCGGCACCGGCCACCCTCCGGAGGACCGCCCCGAGGGCCCTCCGCACGACCACCCGGGGGCCCGCCGCACGCCTCCGTCCTGCCACCATGACCGGAGTTACCCGTATGACCAACGCCCTGTCCCGCCGCACCGTGATCCGCTCCCTCGCCGGCGTCGGCGCCGGAGTCGGTGTCCTCACCCTCGGCCTCACCGGCTGCGACCCCAACGGCGTCGAGGACGTCGACGGCGCCGTGCCGCCGCAGCCGGGCGGCACCGCCGGCCCGCGCCGCTTCGGCGCCGAGTGGGAGAAGCACCTGCGCACGGTGATGTCCTGGCCCGCCTCGGAAAACGTCTGGGGCGACCAGCTGCCCGACGTCCGCCGGGACGTGGCGGGCTTGGCCCAGGCCATCTCGGCCCGCGAGCCGGTCGTCCTGATGGCCCGCCCCGAGCAGGTGGACGCCGCCAAGAAGGCCTGCGGCTCGGCCGTTGAGGTGGTGCCGATCGCCGTCGACGACCTGTGGGCCCGGGACACCCTGCCGGTGTTCGTCGAGGAGGGCGGCACGGTCAAGGGCGTCGACTTCAACTTCAACGGCTGGGGCGGCAAGCAGCAGCGCGGCAACGACTCCAAGGTCGCCCGGACGGTGCTCACCAAGTACGGCGTGGAGCGGATCGAGACCCGGCTGGTCGCCGAGGGCGGCTCCTTCGAGACCGACGGCCAGGGCACCCTGCTGGTGACCGAGAGCTCCGTCGTCAACGACAACCGCAACCCGGGGATGAGCCGGGACCAGGTCGAGGCGGAGCTCAAGAAGGTGCTCGGCGTGACCAAGGTGATCTGGCTGGCGGGCGTCAAGGGCAAGGACATCACCGACGCCCACGTGGACTGCCTGACCCGCTTCGCCGCCCCCGGCGTGGTGTTGCTCGACCAGGCCTTCCCCGGCGGCCCTGCGGACGTCTGGTCCCGCGCGGCCGACCAGGCCCGCGGCGTCCTCAACAGCGCCACGGACGCGACCGGCAGGAAGCTGCAGGTGATCGAGCTCCAGCAGCCCGACCCGGACAAGATCACCGGGCGCGGCGACGCCTTCGTCTCCTCGTACATGAACTTCTACATCGGCTCCAAGGGCGTCTACCTGCCGAAGTTCGGCGACGCCAGGGCCGATGAGCGGGCGCAGCAGGTGCTCAAGCAGTACTTCCCGGGCCGGGAGATCGTCCCGGTGAAGATCGACGCGATCGCGGCCGGTGGCGGCGGGATCCACTGCGCCACCCACGACATCCCCGCGCTCGGCTGACCGTGCGGGTCGGCCCGGGACCCGTTGTTGACGGGCCCCGGGCCGGCCACCCTTCGGGGACGGGCCGGTCGACGGGCCGGATCCGGCCCCGTCGGGCTCGCGCGCGACGTCAGGCGGCGGGCTGCTGCTGGGTGACGCAGTGGATGCCGCCGCCGCCCGCCCCGAGGTAGTCGATGTTGAGCTGTTCGACGGTGCGGCCGGGGAACAGCCGGGCGAGAGCGGCGCGGGCGGCGCCGTCGGCCTGGGTGTCGCCGAACTGGGCCGAGATCACCGCGTTGTTGCAGAGGTAGTAGTTGGCGTAGGAGCCGACGAAGTTCGGGTCGGCGGAGCGGATCTTGTAGTAGTCGGGGCCCTGGATGGTGCTGACCGAGATCGGGGCCCCCTGGGCGCCGGTGGCAGAGCCGAGGATCGCGTACTGCCGGCGCTCGTCCTGGGACCAGGGGTCGGTGTCGGTGGGCAGCGGCAGTTGGACGACGGCCGTGCCGGCGCCGAGGAAGCGCGAGGTGGCGTCCACGTGGTCGTCGGTGATGTCCTGGCCGGCGATGCCGGGGAACCAGATCACCTCGGTGGCGCCGTAGGCGGCGCACATGGCGCTCTCGATCGCGGCCTGGGACATGCCGGGGTTGCGGTCGGCGTTGATGATGCTGCTGCGGGTGGCCATCAGGGTGCCGGCGCCGTCGGTCTCGATGGCGCCGCCCTCGGAGACCAGCCCGGCGGCGGTGAACGGCAGGCCGAGGTAGGCGGCGACGCGCTGGGCGACCAGGGCGTCATTGTCGTGCGGGTTCTGGTGGTTGCCCCAGCCATTGAAGTTGAGGCCGATGGTGTCGAGGCCGTCCAGGCCGTCGGTCCGGAAGACCGGGCCGGTGTCGCGCATCCAGCAGTCGTCGACGGGGATGTCCCCGATGACGGTGACGGCCGAGCCGCACATCGAACGTGCCTTGGCGACGCTGGCCGGGTTGGCGCACATGGTCACCGGCTCGTACTTGGCGATGGTCCGCGCGACGAGGGCGATGTTGGACTGGGCACCGCCGAGTTTGCCGCGCCAGATGGTGCTGTTGTCCGGCCAGGCCATCCAGGTCCGGGTGTGCGGGACGGTGTCCAGCGGTACCCGGAGGCCGGCCGCGAGCCGCGGGGCGGGCGCGGCGCCGCGGCCCCGGGCAGCAGCCCGGGCCTGGCCGGCGGTCGCACCGGCCAGCGCGGTACCGGCGACGGCGAGCCCGGCGGCCGTCAGGAATCCGCGGCGGCCGAGCCGCGCCTCGACGGCCGGTTGGGGGTCGTCGGTGGTGTGGGGTCTGAAGCCTTCCTCCATCACTGTCTCCCTGTCAATGTCCTTTGGAAGTGGACGAGTTGACCGAAAAGGTAAAACTGGCCAAGCGCTCGGTCAATACTTCGCGCAGGCATCCGCACCGATCCGCCCTGCTGCCGCCCCCGGAGTGGCTACAGTGACGGCCATGGCGACACAGGCGACCGGCGCGGCCCCGCGACCGGACTCCGGACCGGGCGGCGGCCGGAGGCGCGCCTCCGCCAAGGGCGAGCAGACCCGGGCCCGACTGATCGCGGCCGCCCGCACGCTCCTCGCGGGCGACGGCGCCGGGCGGTTCACCACCCGCAACGTCGCCGCGCTGTGCGGGGTCTCGCACGGGATGTGCCACTACCACTTCGCGGACCGCACCGAGCTGATCGTCGCCGTGGTGCAGGACATCCGGCCCGAGTGGATCACGCCGCTTGAGGAGGCCGTCGCCGAGCCGGGCGGCTACGCCGAGCGCGCTGACCGGGTCCTGGCGCTGCTCACCCGGCCGGAGAGCCCCGACCTGGCTCGGCTGCACGCGGCCCTGCACTGGCTGGCCCTGAACGACGAACGCGTCCGCACCGCCCTGGAGGCCGAGTACGCGCGCTGGCGCTCCGCCTTCGTGTGGCTGTTCCGGTGCCTGGTCGAGGAGCGCGGCAGCGGCGCCGACCCGGTGCCGCTCGGCGAGGCCTTCGCCGCCGCCGTGGACGGGCTCGCCGCCATCGGGTCTCTGGACGGGACGGTGGACGACGGCCGGGTGCTGCGGACCCTGCTGGACTCGCTGTCCGCCAGGGCGTGACCGGCCGGTGGGCCCGCCGCCACGCCCACCCCGAACCGGACGGGCGGCCGGTCGTCACGACCTGTCATGACGGCCTGTCATGACGGCCCCCCGCCACACCCCCTCGTCACGATCCCGACGTCATGGTCCCGGCGGCGGGCTGCTGCTGGGTGGCGCAGTGGATGCCGCCGCCGCCCGCGGCGATGTGGTTGATGGTCAGCTGGGTGACCTTGCGGCCGGGGTGGAGGTCGCCGATGATGCCGGCCGCCCGGTCGTCCGCGGCCTTGTCGCCGAAGCGCGGGACGATGACGCCGCCGTTGCAGACGTAGTAGTTGATGTAGGTGGCGAGGAAGTTCTTGCCCGCGCCCTGGAGCAGGCCGAGGTCCGGCTCGGGGAGGTCGACCACCTTGAGCGTCCGGCCCCTGGCGTCGGTCGCGGACTGCAGCACCTGGAGGGCCTGCGCGGAGGCGCTGGTCCAGACGTCCGGCGGGGTGTCGGCGGCCGGGCGGTGCAGCACGACGGTGCCGGGCTCGGCGAAGCGGGCCAGGGCGTCGACGTGGCAGTCGGTGATGTCCTGCCCGGCGACGCCCTTGAACCAGATCACCTTCTCGACGCCGAGCAGCTCCTTGAGGCTCGCCCCGACCTGGTCGCGGCTCTTGCCGGGGTTGCGGTTGTCGTTGACCCAGGAGCTCTCGGTGGCCATCAGGGTGCCCTCGCCGTCCACCTCGATGCCACCACCCTCACCGGTGATCGGCGCCTGGAGGCGGGTGATGCCGTAGTGGTCGAGGAGGTTGCGGGCGGCCTGGCTGTCGTTGGCGTGGGTCTGCTTGCCGCCCCAGCCGTTGAAGTTGAAGTCGACCCCGGCGAGGCCCTGGGAGCCGGTGACGAAGGTCGGGCCGGTGTCCCGGGCCCACAGGTCGTCGACCATCAGCTCCAGCACCTCGACCGAGGAGCCACAGGCCTGGCGTGCCTGGTCGGCCTGGTCGGGCCTGGCCAGCAGGACGACCGGTTCGAAGCCCGCGACGGCCTGGGCCAGCGAGGCGATGTCCTGCCGGACGCCGGGGAGTTGGTCGCCCCACACCTCCTCCAGGGCCGGCCAGGCCATGAAGGTGCGGGTGTGCGGGCTCGACTCGGCGGGCATCGCCCTCCCGGCGGCGGCCGGGCCGCTGCCCGAGGCCACGCCGCTCGGCCCGGGCTGCTCCTCCGCGCCGCCGTCGGAGGAGCAACCGCCGGCCAGGGCCAGGGCGGCGAGCGCGGCCGCGGACTGCAGGAGGGCGCGGCGGGACGGCCGGGGGTGAGCCATGGATCCTCGTTCCGGTGGGTGTCGGGGTTCGGCTCCGCAGGCTACTGACAGGAAGATCAGGATCCGGCGCGGCGCGCCTCCGCCGTTCGGCGAATCCACCCACCCGCCGTCCGCTCAGGAGGCGTCGGCGGCCTCTGCGTCCTCCCGTTCGCGGCGCAGCCGGTGCTCGGTGCGGATGCCGCACCACGCGGTGCAGGCCAGGCTCGCGGCGATGATCCCCTCGGCCCAGAAGAACGCCACGTAGTCCATCAGCGAGCCGATCGGCGGCGAGCCGGGGGCGGCGTTGCGCATGCCGATCAGGGCGAAGAGGCTCGCCGCCATCCAGCCCAGGGAGGGCCAGACCAGCCCCTCGCGCTTGCGGTAGAGCACCTCGGCGGCGCCGAGGACGGCCAGGGCGATGGCCCACATCGCGGCGATCATGAACCAGGAGAGGATGAAGGTGCTGCGGGAGCGGGTGATCCTGGCGTCCAGGGTCACGCTGCCGGTGGCCGAGGCCTTGGCCTGCGGGCGCACCACGAAGAACGGGTCGGTGTCGGTGAAGACCAGGCCGACCGGGACGGCCTTGCCGCCGCTGGTGGCGCTGAACCCGACCTCGGTGCGGTAGCGGTCGAAGGGGTAGTCGGTCTTGGTGCCCTCGTACAGGCCGACCTGGACGGCCTGGGCGGCCGCGCTCTCGCCCTCGGCGGCCTTGATGGTGGCCTTGGGGAGGCCGGCCAGGGTGATCTCGACCGGGCGGGCGAAGGCCTGGGAGTCCGGTTCGGCGGCGAGCTTGCCGTGCGGGACGGGCGTGACGTAGAGCGTCAGCTGCTGGCCCGTCGGGTCGACATCCTGGGCGGTGACGTCCAGTTCGATCCAGTCGGGGGCCGACGGGATCGCCAGCTCCCTGGTCTGCTCGCGGGTGTTGCGTTCGTTGAGGTACAGCCCGATGCCCGCTCCGCAGAGGGTGATGACCACCGCCAGGACGGCGGTGAACCGCCAGTGGCGGCGGCGTCGGGAGGCCGGGCGCACGGCCGGTTCGGTCGCGGCGGTTTCGTCGGTGGTGACCTGCACGGTCGTCCTTTCTGCGGCGGAACGCGCCGGGCCGGCAGGGTCGCTGCCGGTCCGGCGCCGTCCGCCGGTGGTGCTCGTTCACCCGGGACCCGGCAGGTCCCACCACCTGTCGGGGCCCGGGCCGTCTCACAGTGCGCGGCGCGCGGCGGCGATCCGGTCGGGATCCCAGCCGGGCCGGGGGACGGACTCCAGCAGCAGCCTGGTGTAGGCGTGCTCGGGGGAGTCCAGGACGTGGGCGGTGGGGCCGGATTCGACGATCCGTCCGTGGCGCATCACGACGACCTCGTCGGTGACGCAGCGGACCACGCCGAGGTCGTGGGTGATGAAGAGGTAGCCGATGCCGGTCTCCTCGCGGATGTCGGCGAGCAGGTTGAGCACCTGCGCCTGGACCGAGACGTCCAGGGCGGCGACCGCCTCGTCCAGGACCAGGACGGCCGGTCGCACGGCCAGCGCCCGGGCGATGGCGACGCGCTGGCGCTGGCCGCCGGAGAGCTGCCGGGGCAGTGCCTCGGCGGCCCGGGTGCCCAGGCCGACCTGGTCGAGGAGTTCCCGGATCCGGGCCGGGTGGTCGGTGTCGGGGAAGTGCAGCCGCAGGGTCTCGCGGAGCACGGCCTCGACGCTGGTGCGCGGGTCCAGGGAGAGGTACGGGTCCTGGAAGACCATCTGGACCTCGCGGGCGCGGGCCAGCCGTTCGGCCCTCCCCCGCGCCCGGCCGCTCCGGGCCCGGCCGTGGACCAGCACTTCGCCCGCGTCGGCCTGTTCGAGGCCGACCACGATGCGGGCGGTGGTGGTCTTGCCCGAGCCGGACTCGCCGACGATGCCGAGCGAGGCGCCGGCATCGAGGGTGAAGGAGACGTCGTCCACGGCCCGCACGGAGCCGAAGGTGCGGCGCAGTCCGCTGACCCGCAGGACGGGCTCAGCCATCGGTGCGGCTCCCTTCGAGCGGGTGGTGGCAGGCGGCCGGGTGCTCGCCCTGCTGCACGGGCACCTGCTCGCGGCAGATCCCGGTCGCGTGGCGGCAGCGTTCGGCGAACGCGCAGCCGGTCAACTCCCTCCGCAGGTCCGGTGGTTGGCCGTCGATGGCGGCGAGCCGGCCGGCCGGGGCGTCCAGTGCGGGGGTGGCGGCGAGCAGCGCGGCGGTGTACGGGTGGCGGGGCCGCTCGAACAGCGCTGCGGCGGGGCCGTGCTCAACGATCCGCCCGGCGTACATCACGGAGACCCGGTCGCTGATCGCGGCGGCGAGGCCGAGGTCGTGGGTGACGAACAGCAGGCCGGTGCCGAAGCGTTCGCGCAGGCGGCCGAGCAGGGCGACCACCTCCGCCTGGCTGGTGACGTCGAGCGCGGTGGTGGGCTCGTCGGCCAGCAGCAGGACCGGGTCGCCCATCAGGGCGGCGGCGATCATGACGCGTTGCAGCATGCCGCCGGAGAGCTGTCCGGGGTAGCGGCGCAGCAGTTCCGGTCCGAGGCCGACGGCGTCGAGGAGTTCCACGGCCCGCCGGTCGGCCTCCGCGGCGCTCATCGCCCCGGTGAGCCGCACGCTCTCGGTGAGGAAGTCGCCGATCCGGCGCAGCGGGTTGATGGCGGCCCGGGGGTCCTGGAAGATCATCGCGGCCCGGCCGGTGCGCAGGGCGCGCAGCCGGCCGGGGTCCATGGTCAGGACGTCCTGGCCGCCGACCAGGATCTTGCCCTCGGCCTCGGCGCCTGGTGGCAACAGGCCGAGGGCGGCGCGGGAGGTGAGGGTCTTGCCGGAGCCGGACTCGCCGACCAGGGCGACCGTCTCGCCGGCACCGACGGTGAGGTCGACGCCGTCGAGGACGGGGCGGGCGGTGCCGGGCAGTCGGAGCCGGAGGCCCTGGATGTCGAGGGCGTTCACGCGGTCCCTCCGGTGGTGCGGTGGTCGTTCATGTGCTTCCCGTTCATGCGGACCTCCGGGCGACCTGGTCGGCCCAGCGTTCGCCGACCACGTTGAAGGCGACGACGGTGAGCACGATCAGGGCGCACGGCAGGATCGCGGAGAGCGGGTAGCCGTGCTGGATCGCGGTCTGGCCGTCGAAGACCATCCGGCCCCAGTCGGGGGTGAGGGCGGGGACGCCGAGTCCGAGGAAGGAGAGGCCGGCGAGGTCCATCAGGGCGTAGCCGAAGTTGACGGCGGACTGGGCGAGGACGATCGGCGCGATGTTGGGCAGGACGTGCCGCAGGCAGATCTGCACCGCGGAGTGGCCCTGGACCTGGTACGCGGAGACGTAGGGGCGGGTCCGTTCGGCCAGCACCAGCGAGCGGGTGAGGCGGGAGACGTAGGGCAGGTAGGCGATCGCCAGGGCGACGACGGGGGCAAGCAGGCCCTCCCCGTACACCGAGACGATCAGGATGGCGAGCAGCATGCCGGGGAAGGCGAAGACCAGTTCGGTGCTGCGGGACAGGACGGAGTCGAGCCAGCCGCCCCGCCAGCCGGCGGCGAGGCCGACCGCGATGCCGGCGACGGTGGAGAAGACCACCACGCCGAGCGGGCCGAGCAGCGAGGTGCGGGCGCCGGTCAGCAGCCGGGAGAGGGTGTCGCGCCCGGCGGCGTCGACGCCGAGCAGGTGGTCGGGCGAGGGCCCGGCGAGTGCGTTGCCGAGGTCGACGCCGTTCGGGTCGTACGGCGCCAGCCAGGGCGCGAGCAGCGCGGCGAGCACCACCAGGGCGGCGAAGCCGAGGCAGATCAGGTGGAGCGGGCCGCCGGCGGACTTGATCCGGGCGAGGCCGGGGCGGCGGGTGAGGCCCGGCCGTTGGGTGAGACCGGTACTCATGCGTCGGACCTCCTGGAGCCGAGGGTGACCCGGGGGTCGACCAGCGGGTGGAGCAGGTCGACGATCAGGTTCACGGTCATGAACAGGGCGACGATGATCAGTGAGATGGCCTGGACGGTCGGGAAGTCCTTGGTGGTGGTGGACAGTTCGAGCAGCTGGCCGAGCCCGCCGACGCTGAACGCGGACTCCACCAGGATCGTGCAGACCAGCAGGGTGGAGACGATCAGGCCGCCGGTGGTCAGCACGGTGCCCAGCGCGTTGCGGAACACGTGGCGGCTGATCACCTCGCGCTCCGGGACGCCCCGGCTGCGGGCCACGGTGACGTGCTCGCCCTCCAGGGCCTCCAGCATCGCCGAGCGGGTGACCCGGGCGAGCATGCCGATCAGGTACAGCGCGAGGGCGATCGCCGGGAGGGTGAGGTGCCAGAGCATGTCGCCGAGGCCGTCCCCGGCGCCGCTGGTCGGGAACCAGCCCAGCTTCACCGCGAACAGGCCCTGGAGCAGGACGGCCGCGACGAAGGAAGGCGTGCCGAGGGCGAAGGTGGTGGTGACCAGGATGGTGGAGTCGGTCGCGCCGCCGCGCACCGCGCCGAGCCGGCCGAGCAGCAGGCCGACGACAACCACGACCACCAGGGCCATGACCACCAGCAGCATCGTCGCCGGGAGCCGGTCGGCCAGCAGCTTGGAGACATCGGTGCGGTAGGTGATGGAGCGCCCGAAGTCGCCCTGGAGGACCTGGCCCAGCCACCGGAGGTAGCGGACCAGGAACGGGTCGTCCAGGTGGTACTGCTCGTTGATCGCCTGGAGGGCCTCCGGGGAGGCCGACCGGCCGGACAGCAGGAAGCTCGCCGGGTTGCCCGGCGCCAGGTACATCGCGCCGAACACCACGAAGGACGCGCCGAGCAGGGTGGCCGCCATCTCCAGCAGGCGCCGGGCCGCGCACCTCAGGAAGCCCATCGCTCCGGGGGAGTTCACCGGGCGGCCCCCACGTCGGCGGCCCACGGGTAGTACATGTACGAGATGGTGGTCGGGGCGCCGGTGATCCGCTTGTTGAGGAAGAGGGCGGTGGGCCACTCGGCGACCGGGATCCAGAGCAGCTGCCGGGAGGCGGTCTGCTGGAGCTGGGCCTCGATCGTGGCGCGCTTGGCCGGGTCGTACTCGGCGGTGGCCTGGTCGACCAGGGCGTCGTAGGCCTGGTCGCTGTAGCCGCCGAAGTTCTGGTAGGCGCCGGTCTTGAAGTTGGTGAGCAGGTCGAGCGGGTCGGTCACCGAGTCGTAGTAGGTCTCGGGGATGAGGTCCAGGCCCTCGCGGGCCTTGGGGTCGGTGAACAGCGCGGTGAAGGCGTTCGGGGCGATGGTCTTGAGCTGGATGTTCAGCCCGATCTGCGCGCCGGCGGACTGGACGGCGGTGGCGAGCAGCGAGACGTCCTGGCCGATGGTGCTGGTGGCGACGGCTATGGTCTTGCCGTTCGCCCCGGCTTCCTTGATCAGGGCCTTGGCCTGGTCGAGGTCCTGGGCGGTGGGGGTGAGGTGATCGAAGGCGCTCTCGCGGACGTCGTCGGGGGCCCCGGCCCAGGCGGCCTTGGTGGTGAGCGAGCCGGTGACGGTGCCGGCGCCGGCCAGGCCGGTCCTGACGAAGCCGGAGCGGTCGAGCGCCAGGGACAGCGCCTTGCGGACCCGGACGTCGCCGAGCGCGCCCTGCATGTTGGTGACGTTGAGGTTGACGGTGCTCAGGCCCTCGCCGAAGTACAGCGTGCCCGGGCCGGTCTCCTTCAGCCGGTCGTAGCTCTCGGTGGGGATCAGGTAGCCGCCGTCGACCTCACCGCTGAGCATCGCGTTGGTGCGGGCGGAGGGGTCGGTGAGGAAGCGGAAGACGGCCTTCTTGGCCTTGGCCTTGGTGCCCCGGTAGTCGTCGAACCGCTCCAGCACGATCGACTGGCCCTTGGCCCAGGCGCCCAGCTTGAAGGGCCCGGTGCAGTCCAGGCTGCCGGCGGTGCCGTAGTCCTTGCCCGCCGACTCCACCCCGGCCTTGGCGGCGACCACGCCGGCGGCCGTGGCCATGTACTGCGGGAACTGGGAGTCGGGGCGCTTGAGCTTGACGGTGACCTGCAGCGGGCCGGTCGCGGTGACCGAGTCGACGTTCTGGAACACCTGGGCCCAGGCCGCCGCGTTGTCCGGGTTGGTCTGGCGGCCGAAGCTGTAGACCACGTCGTCGGCGGTCATCACCGAGCCGTCGTGGAAGTGCACGCCGGAGCGCAGGTCGTAGACCCAGGTGACCGGGTCCGGGTTCGAGGCCTTCTCGGCCAGTCCGGGGGCCAGGGTGAGCTGGGGCGTCCAGCGCATCAGGCTCTCGCAGACGTTGGACAGGATGGTGTTCTGCGGGTAGTCGAAGGCCTGGACGTAGTCGAGCGTGGGCGGCTCGGCGTAGGTGGCCCAGGTGAAGGAGTCGATGTCGCCCTTGGCGGTCGGCGTGGTGGCGGAGAGCTGGACGCCGGCCTGGTCGCCGCCGCCGTTGCGCGGCGGGCCGGAGCAGGCCGCGACCAGGGCCGCGGCCGAGAGCAGGGCCGTGGCGGCGAGGACGAGCCGGCCCGGGGAGGGGATGCGTCTCGCGGGGGTGAGGGTCATGGGGGTGGGCTTTCGGTCGGAGCGGAGAGAGGACGTGGGGCCGCGCGGTCTCGCGGGCGTCCGGTCCGGACCGCTGGCGGCCGGACCATGGTCGGGTCCGGCCGCTGGTGAGGGTTGGGTGGGCGTACGGCCCTGCTTCCGGGCGGCCGCGCAGGGGACGTCAGGCGCGGGCGGCCGGGACCTGCTGGGTGATGCAGTGGATGCCGCCGCCGCCCCAGGCGATCACCCGGGAGCGGACGCCGACGACCTTGCGGCCCGGGTACGCCCCGGCCAGCACGGCGAGGGCGCCCTCGTCGGCGGGGTGGTCGGCCACCGGGACGACGACCGCGCCGTTGGCCAGGTAGTAGTTGAGGTAGCCGACCTCGACCTCGCGGCCGTCCACCTCGACGAAGGCGGCCTGCGGCACGTCGACGATCTCGAACGGGCGGCCCTGGGCGTCGGTGGAGTGCTCCAGCACGGCGCGGTTGGCCCGCATCCGGGCGTAGTCGGGGTGCTCCGGGTCGGCCGGGAGCTGGACGACGACCTTGCCGGGGGCGGCGAAGGCGCAGACACCGTCCACGTGGCCGTCGGTCTCGGTGTCCAGCAGCCCGCCGTAGGGCAGCCAGATCACCTTGGTGACACCGAGGCGCTGCTTGAGCTCGGCCTCGATCTCCTCGCGGCTCATGCCGGGGTTGCGGTTGGGGTGCAGCAGGCACTGCTCGGTGGTGATCAGGGTGCCCTCGCCGTCGACGGTGATCGCGCCGCCCTCGAGGATCATCTCGGAGCGGACGGCCGGGACGTCGAGGTGCTCCAGCAGCAGGCCGCTGATCCGGTCGTCGGCGTCCCAGGGGTGGTGCTTGCCGCCCCAGGCGTTGAAGCGGAAGTCCACGCCGGCCCGGCGGCCCTCGGCGTCGAGCACGAAGATCGGCGCGGAGTCGCGGAACCAGGAGTCGTCCAGCGGCAGCTCGACGACGGTGACTCCGGCGGCGCCCGCGCCGCACAGGGCACGTGCCTCCTCGCCGTGGCCGGGCGGGGCGACCATCGTCACCGGCTCGAACTCGGCTATGGTGCGGGCGACTTCGGCGTACTCGCGCTTCACCTCGGCGAGCGTGGCGCCCCACAGGTCCTCACGGACGGGCCAGGCCATCAGGCAGCCCTCGTGCTCGGTCCACTCGGCGGGCATGCGGTACTGGACGGTCACGGGATACCTCTTCGGGATCGGGTGTGCGGGTGGAACGGTGGACCCGGCGGCCCGCTCCGTGGGGTTGGCCTGCGGGCCGCCGGGAGTCTCGGGTGGTGACTCAGACGGCCGGCGGGACGCTGGGCTGGGACTGGGTCGCGCAGTGGATGCCGCCACCGCCGCCGGCGATGTTGTCGATGTTCAGCTGGACGACGTCGCGGTCCGGGTAGGCGGCCTGGAGAATCGCGTAGGCGGCTCCGTCGGCCACCGCGTCGCCGAACTGCGGGACGAACACGGCGCCGTTGGCGGTGTAGTAGTTGGTGTAGCTGGACAGGAAGTCCTTGCCCCTGCCGCGGATCGACTGCCGGTCCGGGCCAGGCAGTTCCGTGATGGCCAGCGGGCGGCCCTGCGCGTCGGTGGCGTTCGCCAGGATCCGCTTGGACTCCTGGTAGACGTCGATCCAGATCTGCGCGGTGCCCGGGCCGGGCTGGTCGAGGATGACCCGGCCGGGCGCGGTGAAGCGGGCCAGGCAGTCGATGTGGCCGTCGGTGATGTCCTGGCCGGCCAGGCCCGGGAGCCAGATCACCTTGCTCACGCCGAGGCCGTCCTTGAGGGCCTGCTCGACCTGGTCCTGGGACATGCCGGGGTTGCGGTTGGCGTTGACCAGCGAGCTGACGGTGGCCAGCAGGGTGCCCTGGCCGTCCGTCTCCAGCGAGCCGCCCTCGCCGGTGAACGGGGCGGTGATCCGGTTGACGCCGTAGCCGTGGAGCAGGGTGGCCGCGACGGCGGCGTCCTCGGCGTAGGGCTGGTAGTAGGACGTACCGCTCTTGCCCCAGCCGTTGAAGTTGGTGTCCAGCCCGGCGACCGCGCCCGGGGCGGTGAGGAAGGTCGGGCCGAAGTCCCGGATCCACAGGTCGTCGTTGGCGATCTCCAGCACGGTGATGCCGTGGGTGCTGCCCCGGCCCAGCCAGTACCGGGCGTCGGCGGCCTGGCTCGGGCGGGCCACCACGACGACCGGCTCGTACTTGGAGATCGCGTAGGCGACCCGGGCGATGTCGTCGCGGACGCCGGAGAGCTGTCGGCCCCAGATCGTGGACAGGGCGGGCCAGGCCATGAAGGTGCGGTCGTGCCGGTCGGTCTCGGCCGGCATCCGCAGCGGCGGAGTGGCTGTGGCCGCCTGGAGACCGGCGCTCGACGCGTAGTCCGTGCTCGGAGCGAGGTCGCCCGGGGCGTAGTCGGTGCTCGCCGCGTGAGCGGCGGTGGGCAGTACCGCGCCGAGGGCCAACACCGGCAGGGCCGCGGCTCCGAACTGGAGCAGCTTTCTGCGCGAGGGCATGGGGGTGGCCTCGGAAGACGTGGGGATGATCATGAAACGCTCCCTGGAAGTGGTGGGAGAGGTGTGGGGGTTGCCCCGCATCCTGTACCTCACTGAAAATTCAGTCAACCCTGTAGGCCGAACAAAACCAAAGGGACTGACAAAGTAGTCAGGATTCCGTCAAGACCGCATCCGGGGCGGGTACAGTTGGCGTCCATGTCAGACCGCCGGACAGCGATACTCCAGGCCGCCACCCGTGTCATCGCCCGACGCGGGGTGCGCGGACTGCGGATGGGCGAGCTGGCCTCCGAGGCCGGCGTGTCCACCGCACTGATCTACTACCACTTCACCGACCGGGCGGGGATCCTGCGGCAGACACTGGAGTACATCGGCGACCGCGCCGACCACTACACCGCCGAGGACCGCCCCGCCCCCGACCAGGGCCACAACCAGCCCAAGGACCCGCGCGCCGACCTCGAACAGGTCCTGCTGCTGGAGCTCCAGGACACCACCGAGGTCCGCGAGAACAGCACCGCCTGGGGCGAGCTGCGGGCTACCGCCGTGTTCGAACCGGAGCTGCGGCAGGACCTCGCCCGCAGCACCCACGGCTGGGTCCACGACATCGCCGGCCTGCTCTCCCAGGCCGCCCCGGACGGCACCGCCCCCTCCCACACGGCCACCGCCGAACGCCTGACCGCACTGGTGGAAGGCCTCAGCGTGCGCTGGCTGAGCGGTTCGCTGCCGATCGAGCAGGCGCGCCGGCTGCTCCGCGGCGCGATCGAGGCCGAGTTGGACGCCCCGCGACCGGGTCGGGCAGCCCCGGTCGCCGGGGGCGGATTCGGCGGATCCTGACGAAACCTCTAAACTCTGCGGCGCCAGCGAGCCGTCGCCTGCCCACCCAGGGCCTGGACGGCTCCGCGTCCCGTCCCTGTCCGCCGAGAGAGGCAGCCCGCATGTCCGCTGACCGATCCCCCTTCGCCCTCCAGCCGGTCTTCCAGGAGCTGACCGCGGACGACCCGCGCGAGATCGGCGGCCACCTGCTGTACGCACGGCTCGGCGCCGGCGGCATGGGCCGGGTCTACCTGGCGTACACCCCGGGCGGTCGGCCGGTGGCGCTCAAGGTGGTCCGGCCCGAGCTGGCCGAGGACCCCGAGTTCCGGGCCCGGTTCGCCCAGGAGGTGGCCAGCGCCCGGCGCATCCACGGCCTGTTCACCGCCCAGCTGATCGACGCCGGCCCGGACGCCGCCACGCCGTGGCTGGCCACCACCTACGTGCCGGGCCCGTCCCTGCAGCAGCTGGTGCAGCGCTTCGGCCCGCTCCCCGAACGGACCGTCCTGCTGCTGCTGGCCGGCATCGCCGAAGCGCTCCAGGCGATCCACGCCAGCGGGGTGGTCCACCGCGACCTCAAGCCGGCCAACGTGCTGATCGCCGCCGACGGCCCCCGGGTGATCGACTTCGGCATCGCCCGCGCGGCCGACGCCAGCGCGCTGACCGGCACCGGACTGCGGATCGGCTCGCCCGCCTACATGGCCCCCGAGCAGGCCATGGGACAGGGCGCGACACCGGCCACCGACGTGTACGCCCTGGGCGCCCTCGGCGTCCACGTCGCGGGCGGCACCCCGCCCTTCGGCGACGGACCGGACCCGGCGGCGCTCTACCGGACGGTCCACGAGGAGCCCGACCTCGACCGGGTCCCGGAGAGCCTTCGCGAACTGCTCCGGCAATGCCTGGCCAAACGGCCGGAGGACCGGCCGACCACCGCCGAGGTGATCGCCGCCGCCCGCAACCACCCGGCGGTGGGCGGGCAGCTCCGATTCGGCGAGGACTGGCTGCCGTACCCGCTGACCAGCCAGATCACCCGGCACGCCGACCTGCCCCAGGTGCCCGCCGAGGCCGCCCGCCCCGGCCTGGACTCGGCCCCGACGGTCCTCGCGCCATCGGCCGGGCCGACGCCCACCCTGCTCTCCGCCACGCCCGCCCCGGTGGCGGCCTCCGCCGCACGCCTGCCCGGCCCCGGCGCGGCGCCGGGGCCGGGCAGGCGTGCGGACGCGAAGCCGGACGCGCGGTCGAAGCGGGCTCTCGGACGTACCGCGCTGATGGCTGCCGTCGCCCTGGCCCTCGGCGCCGCGGCGGCGGTGTTCGTGCTGGACGACCCGGAGCCGGTGGAGGCGGCGACGGCCGAAGCCCCGGTGTCCGACTCCCCCGTGCCCGGCGCACCCTCCGCCTCGTCGACGCCCGGCGGATCCCCGGGCCCCGCGACGGCCTCGCCGACCCGCCCGGCGCCGTCGGCACCCGCCGCCGACTACACGGTGGACTACCGGGCGGTCGAGCTCACCTCGACGGACCCCGGGTACGAGTTCGACCTGGCCTCGGGCACGGTGGTGCCGACCGAGAGCGCGAGCTGGTACGTCGGGCGCACCGACAGCGAGTTCCTCATCCCGGAGACCTCCGACTCCTACATCGGCCGGGGCGCCGGTCTCGGCGTCGCCGAGTGCCTCCAGGGGCTCGGCAGCCGTCCCACCGCGCGGCTGCCGTTCAGCGCGGTCGGCGCGCGCGGCTCCTTCTGCGTCCGGTCCGCGGACGGCAAGGAACTCGCGGTGGTCCGGGTGCTGTCGACGGCCGGCGCTGACGGACCGGTCAGAGTGTCGCTCGACCACTACCGCCGCAACGGCTGACCCGGTCGGCACGGCCGAGAGCCCGTCGTCCCTCCTCCACTCGGTGGTGAGGGCGACGGGCTCTCGGCGCTTCCGGCGTCGCGACGGGACCGGTCGGAGCGTCCGCCCCCGGATCGGCCGCTCCGGGGGCGGACGCTCCAGTGACGGGCGCGCCGGCCGCGGGCGCTCCGGCAGCGGGCGCGCCGGCAGCGGGCGCGCCGGCGGCGGGCGGGTCCTCCTCCCGCATGGCCGCCGTCTCCGCCCTGAGGATGCGCATCGACTTGCCCAGTCCGCGCGCCATGTCGGGCAGCTTCTTGGTTCCGAAGAGCAGTACCACGACCGCCAGCACTATCAGGAGGTGCCAGGGCTCCAGACCATTGCGCAGCATCTCCGCCTCACCCGGCCTTTCATCGTCGGGACCGGAACCGCGTGGGCGGCCCGGGTCGTCTCGGGGTGGTTCGGTGGCCTCACCGTAGAGCTTGACTGATTTTTCAGTCAATGCGAGAGTTCAGTCCCGGCGCTGCCGACCGCGCCCGTCGACTCACGGCCCCGACCACTCGCGTCCGCCGATCCGCCGCCGACCGCCGCCTGCGCACAGCCACCGCACCTAGATCCGCCCTCGGCCCCCACCGGAGATCACCGTGTCCCAGTCCTCCCTCGCCCGCCGCACGGTGCTGCGCTCCCTCGCCGGTGCCGGTGTGCTCGCCCTCGGCGTGACCGCCTGCGCCGCCGACGAAAGCCCGGCCGAGCCGGCCGCCCCGTCCTCCGGTGCCGCCGAGCCGCCGTCCGGGCCGGCCTCGGCGAACCCCTCGGCGCCCGCCCCCGCGCACGGGCGCCGGCTCGGCGGCGAGTGGGAGAAGCACGAGCGGACCTTCATGTCCTGGCCCGCCTCCGAGAACGTCTGGGGCGAGCAGCTCGACTCCGTCCGGAAGGACATCGCCGCCGTGGCCCGGGCCATCGGTCAGCGCGAGCCGCTGGTCCTGCTGGTCCGTCCCGGCCAGGAGGACTCGGCCCGCAACGCCTGCGGCAAGGACGTCGAGCTGCTGTCCGTCCCGGTGGACGACCTGTGGGCCCGCGACACCGTTCCGGTGTTCGTCGAGGAAGGCGGAAAGATCAAGGGCGTCGACTTCAACTTCAGCGGCTGGGGCGGCAAGCAGGAGCACGGCAATGACGCCCGGATCGCCCGGGCGGTGCTGGACACGTACGGGATCGAACGGGTCGCGACCCAGCTGGTCGCCGAGGGCGGCTCCTTCGAGAGCGACGGCCAGGGGACGCTGCTGGTCACCGAGAGCTCGGTGGTCAACGCCAACCGCAATCCGGGCCTCGACCGCGACCACGTCGAGGCCGAGCTCAAGCAGGCCCTGGGCGTCACCAAGGTGATCTGGCTGGCGGGAGTCAAGGGCAAGGACATCACCGACGCCCACGTCGACTGCCTGGCCCGCTTCGCCGCACCCGGCGTCGTCTTCCTGGACCGGGCCTTCCCCGGCACCCCGGCGGACGTCTGGTCCCGCGCGGCCGACCAGGCCCGCGCCGTGCTGGCGGAGGCGACCGACGCAACCGGCAAGCAGCTGAAGGTCGTTGAGGTCAGCCAACCCGACCCGGACAAGATCACCGGGCGCGGTGACGCCTTCGTCTCCTCGTACATGAACTTCTACATCGGCAACAAGGGCGTGTACCTGCCGAAGTTCGGCGACTCCCGGGCCGACGGGCACGCCCAGGAGGTGTTCAAGGACCAGTTCCCGGACCGCGAGATCGTCCCCCTACAGATCGACACCATCGCGTCCGGCGGCGGTGGCATCCACTGCTCCACCCACGACCAGCCCGCCGTCTGACGCCGCCTCGCCACCCCGCCGTCCCGCCGCCCCAAGGGAGAACCGACCCCGTGCAGCTGACCCCCACCGAACGCGACCGGCTGCTGATCTTCACTGCCGCCGAACTCGCCCGTGCCCGCCGCGCTCGCGGCCTGCGGCTCAACATCCCCGAGGCCACCGCGCTGATCTCGGACACCGTCTGCGAGGCCGCCCGCGACGGCCTGCGGCTGACCGAGGCCGTCGCGCGCGGGCGGGCGGTCCTCTCCCCCGACGACGTACTCCCCGGCGTGCCGGACCTGGTCACCGAGATCCAGGTCGAGGCGGTGTTCGAGGACGGCACCCGCCTCGCCGTGATCGCCGACCCGTTCGGCGGCGGCGGTCTCGGCGAGGCGGCGCCCGGCGCCGTCCTCCTCGCCGATCACAGCGACCCCACCCCACGCCCGGTACGCACGGTGGCCGTGCGCAACACCGCCGAGGTGCCGGTCTCGGTCACCTCGCACTTCCACTTCTTCGAGGCCAACCCGCGCCTGGACTTCGACCGCGCCGCCGCGTACGGGATGCACCTGGCCGTCCCGGACGGCTCCTCGGTGCGCTTCGACCCGGGCACGGACGTCGAGGTCGGGCTGGTCCCGATCGGCGGCGAGCGAGTCGCGATCGGCTTCGCCGGGCTCGTGGACGGACCCCTGGACTCGCCCCGCGTCCGGCGGGAGGCACTGCGCCGAGTGGCCGAACAGGGCTACCTCGGGGCGAACCGTGACAACGAGGCAGGCCAGGCGGAGGAGAGCCGGCGATGAGCAGCAGCAGCGAGTCGATCGAGGCGGCCGAGTACGCCGCTGTGCACGGCCCGCGGACCGGCGACCGGGTCCGACTCGGGGACAGCGGGCTGGTCGTCCGCGTCGAGTCCGACTCCCAGCGGCCGGGCGACGAGTTCCTGGTGGGCCGCGCGAAGCCGCCGCGGACCGGTGGCTACGGGGCTGCTGCTGACCGGCCGGTGGCCGGCAGTGTGTCGCGATCGGGCTGCGGGAGCCACCAGTTGGCGGCCGGAGGCCGGTGCCAGGAGCGGGTCCGGGCGTAGGTGTGGATGAGCTCCAGGACCTGGTTGACGGCGGGGTGCGCGGTGGCGGTGTTCCAGACGGCGTGCCAGGGGTAGAGCGGGACGGGGTCGGTCAGCGGGCGGGCGGTGAGGCCCTCGGGAAGGTGGACGGCGGCGAGGCCGAAGGCCGGCTGGCGCAGTGCCTGGACGGCCGCCTGGGCGGAGGTGCGGCCGTGCCCGCGTACGCGGGTGGCCACCGTCAGGCCGAAGGCTTCGACGGCCTGGTCGACCCAGTCGCGCCACTCGGCGGACTCGTCCGCGGCGTGGACCAGGAGCGGATGTTCGGCGAGGACGGCCAGAGGTACCTCGTCCAGGGCCGCGAGGGGGTGGTCGGCGGGGACGATGACGCCGATGGGTTCCAGCCCGACCGGCATGGTGGCGAGGGTGGCTCCGAGGGGGCTGCCGAGGCCGTGCGGGCGGCCGAAGGCGAGGTCGAGGTCGCCTCTGAGCAGCCGGGGCACGGCTGCGGCCAGGCCGTGGCTCTGCACCACTTCGAACGGCAGGTCCGGGGTCTGGGCACGCAGGTGGTGGATCAGGAGCGTGGAGGGAAGGCCCTCGGTGAGGACATCGATGCGCAGGGGTGCGCGGGTGTGGGTGACCTCGTCGACCAGCCGTTCGGCGTCGTGGAGAAGGCGTCGCCCGCGCCGTACGAGGGTCTCCCCCGCCGGGGTGAGGGCGACGTGGCGGCGGTCGCGGGTGAACAGCGGGACGCCGAGGCGTTTCTCCAGGGCCCTGATCTGGGCGGAGAGGGTTTGCTGGGCGATGGCGAGCCTGCTCGCGGCCCGGCCGAAGTGGAGTTCGTCGGCGAGGGTGACGGCGTAGCGCACCTGGCGCAGGTCGAGGTCCACCCTTCCACCGTAACAGTCTGAGGCTGTCACGTGGTCGACAAAGAGTGTTGGACTGGGGACATGTTGCGGCCGTTGACTAGCAGGGTGAGAAGCGCCGGAGGAGCGCAAACCAAAGGAACTCTCCGCATTCGACCAATGAATCAAGGGCCGGGGGCCGTCGACCACCAGGCCGGAAGCCGGCTGATCAGGCCCCTGCACCACTGGCAGAACCAGCCGACCGCCTGACCCCCCACTCCCCGCCCGTCCCTCCTGGAGCCCCCACCCATGCCCCGCACATCCGACCGTCCGCACCACAACGTGACCTTCGCCGTCCTGCTCGTCGGCATCGTCGCGTACTCACTGCTGCAGTCCCTGGTGGTCCCGGTCCTGCCCACCCTGATGGAGCACCTGCAGACCAGCCAGTCCACCGCGACCTGGCTGATGACCGCCAACCTGCTGTCCGCCTCCGTCGCCACCCCGATCCTCGGCCGCATCGGCGACAAGGTCGGCAAGGAGCGGATGCTGGCCGTCACCCTCACCGCGCTGACCGCCGGATCGGCACTGGCCGGCGCGTCCCACTCGATCGGCCTGATGATCGTCGCCCGCGTCATCCAGGGCTTCGGCGGCGCCGTCGTCCCGCTCGCGTTCGGCATCATCCGCGACGAGTTCCCCGCCGCCAAGGTACGCGGGGCAGTCGGCGCCGCCGCCGCACTGACCGCCGTCGGGGCCGGACTCGGGCTGGTCGTGGCCGGGCCGATCGTCGACCACCTCGACTACCACTGGCTGTTCTGGCTCCCGATGGCCCTGACGGCGCTGGCCACCATCGCCACCCACCTCTTCGTCCCGGAATCCCCCGTCCGCACATCGGGCCGGATCAACTGGGGCGCGGCGGCGCTGCTGTCCGCCTGGCTGGTCACCCTGCTGCTGGCCGTCAGCGAGGGATCGGAATGGGGCTGGGCCTCCAAGCGCATCCTCGCCCTGTTCGCCGCCGCCGTCGTCCTGGCCGGCTACTGGATCCGCGTCGAACTGCGCTCCGACGCGCCGCTCATCGACATGCGGATGATGCGCATCCCTGCCGTGTGGACCACCAACCTGGTCGCGCTGCTGTTCGGCGTCGGGATGTACACCACGATGACGTTCCTGCCCCAACTGGTGCAGACCCCGCAGAAGTTCGCGGGCTACGGTTTCAGCGCGAGCGTGACCCAGTCCGGCTTCTACATGCTGCCGATGACGATCGGCATGTTCGCCCTCGGCGTCCTGGCCAGCCCGCTCGCCGCGCGCTTCGGCTCCAAGCACGTCCTGATCGGCGGCAGCGCGATCACCGTCGCACCGTTCGTCCTGCTGGCCATCAGCCACGACCACGCCTGGCAGATCTACACCGCCTCGGCCCTGGTCGGCGTCGGCCTCGGCCTCGCCTTCTCCGCCATGTCCGCCATCGTCGTCGAGGCCGTCCCACCCTCCCAGACCGGCGCGGCCAGCGGCATGAACGCCAACATCCGCACCATCGGCGGCGCGATCGGCAGCGCGGTGGCGGCCAGCATCCTCTCCTCCGGGATCACGGCCACCCATCCATTCCCCAAGGACTCCGGCTACACCGGCACCTTCTGGTTCCTGACCGTCACCGCACTGCTCGCCGCCGCGGCGGCCTTCACCATCCCCACGGCCAGGCGCACCCGCAGGCTGCAGGCCGTGGGCAAGCCCCGGCACGCCGCATCCCACCGGTAACCACCGTCAAGGACCCGACCGCCAACACCCGGCACAGGCCGGTGCCCGCTCCGAGGAGTGGGCACCGGCCTGTGCCGTGGGTCGCGTTCCCGAACCTCCGTATCGTGAACGCCGCCGCCTCGCCGCCCTCCCGCAACGCCCCTCCGCCTGACCGTCCTCGCCGCAGCCGTCCTCACCGCAGACGCCAATAGGAACAACTCCGAGGCCGAACAGCGCGAGGAAGGGAACGCGATCCCCTTCCGGAATCCCAGGCCCTGAGACACCCCTGACTCGGTGCAGGGGCCGCACCGGAACGGGCGGGTGGCAGCGCCGAGCCACGTCCGGCTCGGCGCCGCCACCACGACAACCCTGCCCAGAGGGCCTCCCACAGAACTACCAGAGGGCTCGTGGCTGTGCCGCCCAGCTCGTGGGCGGCACAGCCATCTGGTCGTCAGGAGGCGGGCATGAGGACGGTGTCGACGATGTAGACGGTGGCGTTGGCGGTCTGGACGTTGCCGCACAGAACCTTTGCGTTGCCGTTGACGGTGAAGTCCTCCCCCGAGCCGCTGACCTCGGCCTCGCCGCCCTGGAGGGTCTTGTGGCTGCCGGGCAGGGCGGTCGGCGCAAGGCGGTTGGGGGTGACGTGGTAGGTGAGGATCTTGGTGAGCTTGTCCTTGTCGGCGAGGACCGCGTCCAGCGCCGCCTTGGGCAGCTTGGCGAAGGCGTCGTTGGTCGGAGCGAACACGGTGATGTTCTGCGCTGAGTTGAGCGTGTCCACGAGGCCGGCCTGCTTCACCGCCGTCACCAGCGTGGAGAGCAGCGGGTTGTTGGACGCAGCGGTCGCGACCGGGTCCTTCGCCATGCCGGCGAAGGACCCGGCCCCGTCCTTGGGGACAGCCGCGCACGCGGCGCCGAACGGCTGGTCCGCCACCTGCTCGACGGGAGCGGTCGCCTGTGCGGTCTGCGAGACGGCGGCGGTGGCGGAGGCCTTGTCCATGGCCGAACCGCCGCCGCTGCTGCTGCAGGCGCTCAGGCCGAGCACGAGCGCACCGGCCACCAGGACGGTGGCAACGGAGGAACGGCGGATGCTGGTCAGCGACATGCGATATCTCCTGGGACGAATCGGTGGGTGTGCGGCAGTTCGTGATCATCCGGGCGGCATGGACGCCACCCGAAGCCTTGAGGGGTGCCCGCCTGGGGGCCGGGCGGGCCGTCAGGTGACGGTGACGACGGTGCTGTGCCAGCCGGTCGCGCCGGCCGGGAACGGGGATGCGCGCCGCTCGGCTTGGACCGCGCCCGCGGCGTCGGTGGCGCGGACCTCGATGCGGTGGGTGCCGGGCGTCGCGCCGCTCCAGGTGCGGGACCACTGGCGCCAGAGGTCGGGTCCGCCGTCGGCGGCGAGCCGCGCGGTCTGCCAGGGTCCGCCGTCGACGCGTACCTCGACGGCGGCGATCCCCCGGTGGGTGGCCCAGGCGGTTCCGGCGAGCGTGACGTCCCCGGCCGGGACCCGGGCGAACGGGGCGGGCACCTCGATGCGCGATGCGGCGCGTACCTCGCCGCGCCGGTCCCAGCCGCGCCGGACCCAGTACGGGGTGTAAGCGGCGAAGGTGGTGACGTCCAGGTCGACCAGCCACTTGGTGGCGGAGGTGTAGCCGTAGAAGCCGGGGACGACGGTGCGGCAGGGGAAGCCGTGGGCCACCGGCAGCGCCTCGCCGTTCATCGCGACCGCGAGCAGCGCCCGGCGGCCGTCGAGGACCGGCTCCAGGGGGGTGCCGATGGTCATGCCGTCCTGGGAGCGGCCCACCAGCTGGTCCGCGCCCGACCGGACGCCCGCGCGCCGCAGCAGCGCGGGCAGCGAGGCGCCGAGCCAACGGGTGGTGCCGACGTAGGGGCCGCCGACCTCGTTGGAGACGCAGGACAGGGTGTGGTCGAGTTCCTGGAGCGGAAGGCGCAGTAGGTCGTCGAAGGTGAGCAGGAGCGGGCGGTCGACCATGCCGTGGATGCGCAGCGACCAGTGGCGGGGGTCGATGCGGGGCAGGGTGAGGGCGGTGTCGACCCGGTAGAAGTCGGCGTTCGGGGTGGTGAACGGCGACAGGCCGGGGACTGCCGGGTGCAGTCCGGTGGGCAGCGTGGAGAGCGGGTCGGCGGGTGGCGGGATCCGCACGGACGCCCTGGCGGTGCCGATGTCGTAACGGCGATCGGAGATGGCTCTTCCGCCGAAACCGGCGACGGCGCCGAGGGCGAGTGCGCCGCCGGTTGCGACCAGGGCGGTGCGGCGGCTGGTGGCGGCTGCGGGACGTGCGGGGCCGTGCCGCTCTGTGCCGGGCCGGCCCGCCTCGGCCTCAGGTGCCGCGGCTGTAGTCGGCTCGGGGGCCGGTGGTACGGCGGCCCGGGGTCGGGTGGCTGAGCCGAGGAGGTGCGCCAGGAGCAGTGTCGTGGCGGCTCCGACGAGGCCGGCCACCACGGCGGGTGCCGCGTCGGCGGGCGCGGCGCCGGGTCGCGACAGTGCGGCCCAGACTCCGACCATCCCGAAGAGGGCGAAAACCGCGGCGTCGAGAATCGGACGGCGGGCGGCGAGGAGTCCGGCGAGGACCGCGAGCAGTGCCATGGTCACGTAGATCCCGCCGAGCAGGACCGGCTTGTCGTTCGTGCCGAAGGTGCGGACCGCGTACTCCTTGAGCGCAGTGGGCGTCAGGTCGATCGCCGCCGAGCCCACCGCGTACACCGGATCGGTGTCGGGCCCGGTGAAGGCGGCGACCAGATCGCCGGCGCCCACGGCCGCCGCCGCGGCGGCGAGCCCGGTGGCGGCAGCGGCTGCGGCCCGGGGGATCCTGGCCCGAAGGGGGCGCCGTGGGGTGGGTTTCTGACTGCTCACGTCGGCCATTCGGGGCGCGGTGGCGGCCGGATGGGTGGCGCTTTCGCGTTCACCCCCAAGGGTGAACGCGGCTCGCCGTGAAGGAGGGCCTGCCGGTGAGGGTGCGAAGGCGCCGTGGTGCGCCCGGCGTTCCCTTCGTGCCCGATCAGGACCTGGCGCGGTGCCCGTCCGGTGCCTCGGGCCAATCCGCGGCCGTGCGAGCTGCGAAGAAGGGGGTGGGAGTCGTTCGTCGTCTCGGCGGGGTTCTTACCGCCGACCCGTGGGAGGGTCACCTGATGTTGTCGCATGCGCCGTTGACTTGGCTGCTCGGCCACCCGCCGCAGGGGGTGCCGCGGTGAGAGCTGTGGTGCACCTGTCGGGTCCGGGGCGTCCCGGGCCCGATCTGAAGGAACTCGTCGGCCGGGTGGCCCTGGGCGATCAGGAAGCCTTCGGCGCGCTCTACGACGTGGTGGCCGGACCGGTGCTCGGGCTGGTGCGGCGGGTGCTACGGGACCCGGCCCAGTCGGAGGAGGTCGCGCAGGAGGTACTGCTGGAGGTGTGGCGCAAGGCGGCCCAGTACCGCCCGGACCGCGGCGAGGTGCTCGCCTGGGTCCTCACCATCGCGCACCGCCGCGCGGTGGACCGGGTCCGCACCGCGCAGGCCTGCGCCGACCGCGAGCAGCGTCTCGCCGCCGCCTCCCATGCCCCGGCATTCGACGAAGTCGCCGAGCAGGTCGAGGGACGGCTGGAGCGCGAGCAGGTCCGGCGCTGCCTCAAAAGCCTGACCGAGCTGCAGCGCGAGTCCCTGACCCTGGCCTACTTCCGGGGCTGCACCTACCCGCAGGTCGCCGAACTGCTGGGCGTCCCCTTGGGCACCGTCAAGACACGGATGCGCGATGGGCTGATCCGGATGCGCGACTGCCTGGGGGTAACCGTATGAGTGCCGCCGACCTGCACACTCTCACCGGCGCGTATGCCGCGCACGCCCTCGGACCGGACGAACGCGAGGAGTTCGAGCGGCACCTGGAGCGATGCCCGGCCTGTGCACAGGAGGTCGCCGAGTTCATCGCGACCCTGACACGGCTCGGATCGGCCCAGGCCGTACCTGTCGCCGCGGAGTTCAAGCAACGCGTCATGGGCGCTCTGGAGGCGGTGCGGCAGGAGCCCCCCGGCGAAGCACCGCAACTGCCGGGGCGACGCAGAGGGGTGCTGCGCCGGGCGCTGCCGCGGTTTGCGCCGGCGGCCTGCCTGGCGCTGGCGATCGGCGCGGGCTGCCTGGCCATCCAGCAGCACCACCGGGCCGACCAGGCGCGTGCCACGGCAGCGGCCCTTCAACAGCAGCAGGGCCGGATCACCGCTCTGCTGACCGCACCGGATGCCCGCACCACCAGCGGCAAGGTCACCGGCAGCGGCGTGGCCACGGTGGTGTGGTCACAGACCCAGGGCGCGGCGGGATTCCTGGCCGCCGGACTGCCCCCGCTGGCCGGGGGCACCACCTATCAGCTGTGGTTCGACGACGACGGAACGATGCGCCCTGCCGGACTGCTGCCCACGGCGAGCGGGGCTCTGATGCTCAACGGTCCTCTGAACGCCGCGAGCGGGGTCGGCGTCACCGTCGAACCCGCCGGTGGATCACCGCAGCCGACCGGAACGCCGCTGGTGCTGCTCGCGTTCGGCTGAGCCCGAGCTACACGGGGCGGACGTGGCCCCGCCGCCGCGCCCTTCACCGTCCGTGCGGTGCGCCCGGTGCGCCCGGACGCCGCCCCGTGCCGCACCCGGAATCCGGGCGGGCCGGGGCGGCGCCCCCGATCGGGGTCAGTCGCGGAGCAGGACCCAGGAGCCCAGGCCCGCACAGCCCGCACTGTTGTAGGCGCCCAGGTGGTAGCCGGCCGGGACCGCGTTGCCGGGGCAGATCGACAGCCCGGGCGCGGCCAGCTGCTGGAACCAGGAGCCGATGCCTCGGCAGCCGGTGCCGTAGTGGCCGGTCATGACGTACCCGGCCGGGATCGGCGAGCCCGCGCAGGTCCAGATCCCGTCCGTGACCAGCCGCATGAGCCAGGCGTCGCCGAGACAGGGGCTGCTGCTGGGGTTGTGGTCGGTGAGCACGTAGCCCGCCGGGATCGGCGAGCTGGCGCAGATCCACAGCGGGTCCTGTGCGGGCTGCACGTAGGAGCCGCCGGCTCCGTTGCAGCGACCGGCGTCGTACCCGGTGATGACGTAGCCGGGCGGCACGGGCGTCCCCCGGCAGATCCAGCCGGCGCCGGCCAGTTGGGCGGACGGGGCGGACGGGGCGGAGGCAGCGGGTGGCGCGGCGGGCGCGGCGCTCGCCGTGCCCGCCGCGGTGCCGGTGAGGACGGCCGCCAGCAGCGCGACCACCCCCGCCACGGCGGCGAGCCGGCCCCGGAGGGCCGCCCAGGGCGAACGGTCCAGCAGTCGGTGATGTCCTCTGATCACGTCACACCAGTCCCATCGGCAGGTCCGTGCGGCACCGCACGACGGCCGCACGGTGCCGGTTCGTGGAGCTGCCGCGACCCTAACGGGGGCCGGCGCAGCCGATTTGCTCACGACATGGACACGTCATCATATTGTCCGGAACTGCGCGTCGAATGCCCGCAATTCCGCCCTTGACGGGAAGAACCGGCCCCCACCCCGCGCGCGGGAAGGCAGCCCGTCGACTTCCCACGCGCGGGGCCGCCGCCTCGAAGCGATCAAGTCAGGCCCCGCACCCGGTCGCCGAGGTCGTCGCGACGGCCGTCGCCGAGGCCCTGTCGGCCGCCACCGAGGACCTGCCGGCCGAACCCACCCGCCGCCTGCCAGAGCCGGCCCGGGTGCGTCCGGGGCGCCTCAGCGGAGTTACCGGTTGGACGGCGCCCCCGGGCGGCCGGGGGGCGGGTTCGATCGAACGCCTCCGGAATCAGGACGACTTGGTGATGGTGTAAACGGCGTAGACGCCGCACTGGGCTCCCGAACCCTGCTTGGTGACGACCCAGCCGGCCGGGATCGGGGACGGCCCGCAGACCTGCATGCCGGTCTGGTCGGCGACCCTGACGATGGTGTACGTCCCGTAGGTGCCACACCCGGCGGAGGTGCTCTGGATCGCGGTGATCACCCAGCCGGTGGGGACGGCGGACTGACCGCAGTCCTGGAGGGTGCTCTGGGTGGTGACCTTCAACAGCGAGTACAGCGGGTAGCTCCCGCAGCCCGCTCCGTTCTGCATCGCCGTGATCACCCAGCCCGCCGGAACCGGGGAGTTCCCGCAGGCCTGGATGCTCGTCTGGTTCGTCAACTGGACGACCGTGTACGTCCCGTAGGTGCCACAGGCGGCGGAGGTGGTCTGGATCGCGGTGATCACCCAGCCGGTGGGGACGGCGGACTGTCCGCAGTCCTGGAGGGTGGTCTGGGTGGTGACCTTCAGCAACGAGTACAGCGGGTAGCTCCCGCAGCCCGCTCCGTTCTGCATCGCCGTGATCACCCAGCCCGCCGGAACCGGCCAGTTGCCGCAGGCCTGGACGGAGGTCCGGTCGCCCAGTGGCACAAGGGTGTAGGTGCCGTAGGTGCCGCAGGCCGGGGAGACGGTCTGGATCGCCGTGATCACCCAGCCCGACGGGATCGGGGACTGCCCGCAGTCCTGGAGAACGGTCTGGTCGGTGACCTTCAGCAACGAGTACAGCGGGTAGCTCCCGCAGGTGCCGGCGCCGCTCTGCATCGCCGTGATCACCCAGCCGGCGGGTATCGGCCCGTTCGAGCAGGCCTGGACCGAGGTCAGGGCCGAGGCGTCGGCGATGGTGAAGAGCCCGTAGCCGCTGCAGCCGGACCACTGCTCGCTGACGATCACCCAGCCGGTGGGCACCGGGGTGTAGCCACAGATCGTCGTCGTCCCGCCGGCCTGCTGCGCGGTCCGCACGGCCTTCACCGTCCCGGCCGTCCGCGCGACCTGCGCACCGGCCGTCTGCGCGACCTGCGCACCGGCCGTCTGCGCGACCTGCGCACCGGCCGTCTGCGCGACCTGCGCACCGGCCGTCTGCGCGACCTGCGTCCCGGCCGTCTGCGCGGCCGCCTGCGCGACCGGCGCACCGGCCAGGGTCAGACCTCCCAGCAGCAGTGCGGCCACCGCCAGTCGGCGGGACAGAAACCGTCTCAGTCCGGGCATGCGCATCCTTGATCCTCCCGATCGTTCCGGCACGTTGGCGCCTGAGAGCTTGTCAGGCCCACACCCCCGTGACCAGACCTGCGGGACCGGGGACGGTCTGCCGCGGGACCCGGCGGACCGTGATGTCCGACCCGCTGCCTACTCTGGGTCCAAGTCGACGATCAAGGGGGCAGGACCGTGCGGATCGAACGTCACCAGGTGGACGGGGAGCGGGTGACGCAGGCCGGCGAGGACTTCGTGAACCGGATCGGCAGACAGGTCCACTCCTACTCCCGCGCCGGCCTGATGACCACGACGGAGTGGCAGCTGATCGCCGACTCCTTCCTCGACTACCTCGGAGCGCTCTCCACCACCCGGCCCGGCCTGGACTCCGCCGAGGCCAGGGCCGTCCTCGCGGACGCCGCAGAGGCCGCCGCCGGAGCCGTCTCCTTCGCCGCCTACTACCCGCACGACCGCTTCAGCGTCTTCCTCGACTACCCGAACTTCGGGATGGGGTACGACCCGGAGTACGGGCAGGACCGCGACCCCCGCCACCGGGTCACCGCCCGGGAGTGGCTCGACGCCTTCTGCCTGGCGATCGTCGCCGACACGGTCTCCGTCCACGGCGAGGCCTTCAGCTGGGCACGGCAGTTGATGCCGGACGAGCCGGTCACCCCCGCTCTCGAACTCGTCGACGGCTTCGTCGCGCACTTCTTCGGGGAGGCCGGCCTCCCCGCCGCGTCCACCGAACCACAGCCCGGTCTGCGCGCGCTGCGCGCCCTGACCGACGGGGACCGCGACGCCTTCGACGCCGCCCTCCTCGCGCTCGTCCAGAACGGCCCGCACGGCACCGGGCCCGCGAGCCTCCTGCCGCTCGTCCCGATCGCCCTCGCCGCCCTCGCGTACCGCACCCACGGCTGGACCCCGGCGGTCGACACCGACTACCTCCCCCACGCCCTGGTCACCGGCTTCGAGACCCCCGGCCCGCGCGTCCGCGCCCTGGGCCGCGACCCGCGCCCCGACGCCGTGGCCCGGCTCGCCGCCGGGCCCGTCGACCTCGACCGGCCGTTCCCGGCCCGGCCGCTCAGCCCGGACGGCGCGGCGCGGTTCGAGCGGCGCACCCTGGAGGCCATCACGCCGAAGGAGGGCGAGCCACTGGACGCGTGGGAGCTCACGGGTGCCCTGCGCCACCAGAGCCGCCTCCTGTCGGCGCGCGCCTCGGAGTCCGTCGACGCCACCGATGCCCTGCTCGCCAACCTGCGGCTCGGCTCCCAGCTGGGGGCCGCCGTGTTCCGGGTCGCCCTCGCCGAGCCGGGCACCGAGGCCGAGGTGACGATCGACGGGCGGATGCTGCGCTTCCCCGCCCGCCGGGACAGGGACTTCGGGCCGACCTTCTGGGAGACGGCCCTGTCCTTCGTCCTGATCACCGGCAGCTCCGAGGACCTCGAACCCCTCGTGCTGGCCGGTCCGGCGATCGCCGCCGAGGACCGCTACCCGTTCGCCTCGTACCGCACCGCCCTGCACGACCACCTGCGCGGAGCCGACCCGCTCCCGGCCACCGAACGGGCCCTGGAGGAGCTGGAACGAACCCGGGGCCACGGCTTCCTCCCGCCTCCGGTCGTCCTCTTCTCACAGTTGGTCCGGGGCGACGAGACCAGCTTCAACCTCGCCCTGCTGGACGCCCTGGAAGCCCACCGCGACCACCACTCCGTCGCCGACCGTGCCGCCCACACGGGTGCCGCGCTCAGCCTCGACGTCCTCGGCCTCGCCTGCCACGCCCGCCGCAGCCGCGGCTGGGCCGTCCACGTCCGGTCGCCCTACCTCCCGCCGCGCCTGCTCCGGGCGGCCGGGCGCGCCGGAGGGGACGTTCGGGAGCCGAAGGCCGCACTCTGACCGCCCGACGGTCCGACAGGTGCCGACCGCACCCGGCCGTCGGCCGTTCGGCCGTTCGGCCGTGAGGAGCCGGAGAGCGGGGTGGTCGGCCGGGCGGTTCCGGCTGGTGGCCCCGGAGCGCCGGTCACACCCCTGGCAGCCCGGCCGCACGGTTGTCAGGGGTGAGCGCTATGTTCACGAACGTCGATCAGACCTGGTGGAGGGGGCATCGTGACGGATCCCGAGAGCGGGACGATCAGCTGGGAGGAGATGCGCGCACTCATCGCCGCACGGGTTCCGCAGGGGGTGATCGAACGGCTCTCCCCCGTGCCCGCCGCCGAGCTGGGCCATCTGCGCGCTCCGCTGCGCAGGCTCCGCGCCGAGCTCTCGCGCGAGCTCTCCTCGGGCGACACCACCCGGTATTCCGCCGCCTACGATCAGCTCGCCGCGCTCCAGTTCGCCGGGATCCACTCCGCCGCCACTGCCGCCCAGGCCCTCGAATGGCTGACGGCCCGCCCGCTCCTCGACATCACCTGGCCCCTGCCCGGCGGCGGTTCCACCAACCCGGACCACCACGTCCTGCTGACGGCCCTGCTCTCGCCGCACCGGGACCAGGCGTTCCACCGTGAACTCGCGGTCCGGCTCGCCGAGTGGCTGCCCGCGCGGGGCCGCCACGACCGGTGGCTGATCACCCACGGCCTCGCCGTCTGGTCGGGCGCCGAAGTCCCCGTCACCGACGGCTACCTGATCGGCTGGTTGCGCGAGGGTGGCTCGATCCGCTACCCCTACCACCGCGAGATCGGCGAGTGGTTCGCCATGCGGGGCCTGCGCGAGCCGGTGCCGCACCACGACACCCTGCTCTCCTGGCTGCGCGCCCAGCCCAGGCTGTCCGAGTTCGTCCGCCGTCTGTTCGAAGTCCCGGACGTGGGAACCGAGTTCACCGATCCCTACGCCGCCCGCTTCGGGCCGGACAACGAGTGGCCCAAGGCGCTCACCGCCCTGGCGGGCGAGGGCGTGCTCGACCGCGCCGAGCTGATCGACCTCTGCCTCGGAAAGCTCCTGCGCGGCGACCG
Source organism: Kitasatospora sp. NPDC096204 (assembly GCF_044763205.1). Taxonomy (NCBI): domain Bacteria; kingdom Bacillati; phylum Actinomycetota; class Actinomycetes; order Kitasatosporales; family Streptomycetaceae; genus Kitasatospora; species Kitasatospora sp. NPDC096204. The sequence continues at coordinate 460,097 of NZ_JBIWFT010000001.1, read as the reverse complement.
GCCCGGCAACCTGCGAGGTTTCCTCCGGCTGTACGCCGCGCTGGCGCTCGACCCCGACGAGGTCCTCGCCCGAGCCGGCGATCACGTCCGGCTGGCCGCCGACGGCGCACCGACCGCCGCCAAGGCCGCCCAGGCGGCGCTGGTGCCCGTGGACGACCGGCTCTCCGCCGAGGTGTTCACCGAGTTGACGGCCGCCGTCCTGGCCCGCCCGGAAAAGACCCTCGCCACCTCCCAGCTGAGCCGCGCCGCCGCCGCCCTGCGCCGCGACCCCGCCACGGCGGACGGCCTGCTGCCCGCCGTCAGCGTGGCCTTCGCCCACCCGGCTCATGCCGTCCAGGAGCGCGCCCTGCGTCTCGCCGCCCAACACCTGCCCGGCGTCGCCCCGGCCACCGCCGAGGCCGTGCGCAGCGCCGCCGTCGCCCTCGGCCCGGCCCTCCGGCCCGAGTCCCACCGTCTGCTGGCCGTCCAGGCCCCGGGGGTGGCGAAAGCCACCGAACCGCACGCCGCCGAGATGCTCGAGTGGCCCGCTCACCTCCGCAGTCCGGGGACCACCCCGGTGCTGCGCCCCCAGCAGCCGGAAGCCGGCCCCGGCCGAATATCCGGCGCTTGAGCATCTTGATCGCCGGAGCCGGTGGACCGGGCAGCGGGTGCAACACGTGCCCCGTGACGGTCGATCCTCCTCTTCGCCACCGGATCTTGCTCGAGCTCGGCCCGTCGCCACGACGGTCACTCGAAAGTGACGGGCGGAACGTGTGATTTCCCTCTCGTGTCCGCATCGGCTTCGCTATGCTCCACACCTCATCGTCCAGGAGTGGGCAGGAGGGTCCCTTGGTGGCCCAAGTAACAATCAATGAAGGTGTGTTGTGGGTAGGTGGCGAGGCCTATCCGCTGCGCAACATCTCCCATGTCGGCCAGAGACGACTGACCGTCGACAAGGGTGCCGCGTGGAGGAAGTTCATCCTCCAGAGCATCGGCTGGTTCATCCTGGGCGGCATATTCGCCTCTTTCGCCGGCACCGTGGGAACGATCGTCTTCCTCGCCGTCGAGGCGCTTCTGGTCTGGAGGCTGGTCTCGGCCCTGCAGAAGCCCCCGGTGTACGGCCTGGTCCTCAACACCTCCGGCACCCAGCGTGAGGCCGTCTGGTCCACGCGGCAGGAGGAGATCCAGCAGTTGATCTACGAGATCACCAAGGCGATCGGCAATCCCGACGTCGCACAGACAGTCATCAACGTGGCCCACGCGGTGCAGGGGGACGTCATCCACCAGTACGGCGACGGCAGCATCGGCAAGGCCCAGCACAGCGGTAGCGGGAACATCGGAGGATCATGAGCGGCGACCACATCCAGCAGTACGGCTCGGGCAGCATCGGCAAGGCCGAGCACACCGGTTCCGGTGACATCGTGGCCGGCGGCAAGACCGTCGGCACGACCGCAGGAGGACCCGCGGTGGAGGCCCTCCTGCGGGAGATCGAGAAACTGCGCCCGCACCTGGACGAGAACGACCGGGCAGAGGTGGACACGGCGGCCGGCTCGATCGCCGAGGAGACGTCTGCGGAGCGCCGGCGTGGCCTGGTGCAGCGCATCTCCGGAATCGCGGCGCTGGTCGGCGAGGTGGGCGTGCCGGTGATCGCGGCCGCGAAGGCGCTGCTGGCGGGCTGAGGCGGCTGATCGGCGGCTGCGCGAGTTGAAGCGATGGGCGTGTCCCGGGTACGCCTGGGTCACGCCTTGGCCGTGCTCGGGGCAGGCACAGGCGTCATGCGCGAGGTGACCGGGTGAGCACTGCACGCCTCGGCGGGCGCGGCGGCACGCCGTGGACGGTGGCCTGACGGCCACTCAGACATCCGGGGCCACCACGGTCTGAACGCCGCAGGCGGGTGGTGGCAGCTGCGAGCGGTGGAGGGGCAGGGACCCGGGAGACCGGCCGGAGCACGGGGGCACGCCCCGGCCGGCCACCCGTGGCCCCTGCCCCTTCACCCGCTCACCCCGCGCGGCCCGGCGCTTGGTTGCACACGGCCGCGCGGGTCGGCTGCGGGGCCGGCGTCAGCCGGACACCCGGACCGGCAGCCGCCGAGGGCAGATGATCTGCATCGGGTTCTCGAACTCGACGCCGGCCGCGTGGTCCACGGCGATGTCGTCGTAGCGGTCGAACAGCGCGTTGAGCGCGATGCCGACCTCCAGCCGGGCCAGCGGGGCGCCGAGGCAGAAGTGGATGCCCTGCCCGAAGGCGATGTGCCCGCCGGTGTCGCGGTGGATGTCGAACCGGTCGGGGTCCGTGAAGCGTTCGGTGTCCCGGTTGGCCGCGCCGACCCACAGGGTGACCAGTTCGTCCTTGCCGATCCGCTGCCCGCGGATCTCGGTCTCGGTGGTGGTCACCCGCGCCATCCGGGAGAAGGGCGGGTACAGGCGCATCAGTTCCTCGATGGCGCCGGGCAGCAGCCCGCGGTCCGTGCGTACGGCGGCCAGTGCCTCGGGATGGCGGTCGAAGGTGAGGATGGCGTTGCCGATCATCGCCATCGAGGCGGCGTGTCCGGCGAACAGGGTGAGGCCGACCAGACCGATCAGGTCGGCGTCCCGGAGCGGCTCGTCGTCCACGACCGCGTGTGCCAGCCCGGTGAGCATGTCGTCGGCCGGGTTCTGCCGGCGTCGGTGCACGTGGCCCAGGATGTACTCGTTCATCTCCCGGATGGCCGGGGCGACTTCGGACTCCATCACCTTCGGCGGCACGGTCGCCGCGTCGAGCGCGCCCAGCGCGTCGCCCCAGGCCCGGTACATCGGCACGTCCTCGGGCGGCAGGCCGAGCATCTCCGCGACCACGATGATCGGCAGCGGGTAGGCGACCGCGTCGATCAGGTCGAAGGTGTCCGCTCCGGACAGCCCGTCGAGGAGGGACTCGGTGGTCCGGGTGATCCGCTCCGCGAGGCCCGCCACCGCGCGCGGGGTGAAGGACTGGTTGACGGCCCGACGCAGCCTGCGGTGGTGGGGCGGGTCGTTGGTGACCAGGTTCCCCGTGAGGAACAGGTCGAGGTCCGGCTGCGGTTCGTTGAACAGCCGCACGGTGTCCGAGGAGAAGGTCTTCGGGTCGGTGAGCACTCGGGTGATGTCCGCGTGGCGGAACAGCTGCCACCCGTACTCGTCGTCGTGGTGGATCGCGTGCTGTCCCTGCATCTGGCGGAACCAGGAGAACAGCGCTTCCACGGGTTCGGTTGCGGATTTCTCTTGCGCCGGCATGACTACCCCTGATCTGAAGGCCGCTGAGTTGTTGTCACAGACCGACGATGGACCGGTAGACCTTGCGGTCGACCGCCGGGAGGGCCACGCGCTGGGCGACGGCCGACGGCGGCGTCGCGCCGGGCGTCGGCGACAGCGTCGGCGAGCCGGCGGCCCGCAGGCCGGATTCGATGGCGCCGTCCATGTAGCCGATCCAGCCGAGGGCGAGGTCGTCCGCGCAGAACTTCACCAGGCCGAACGGCTGGTTGATCGCCTTGTGCAACCGGGTGAGCTGGTAGGGCCGGCGGTACGCGGGACCGCCGCGCGAGAACTCGTTCGCCTCCCAGTCCGTCACGGTGTAGTCGCGCAGTGTCGCCGACGGCAGGATCCGCCGCACGGCGGCCTCGACCAGGGAGCGATTGCTCACGTCCAGGGTGGCGTCGACGGAGAAGGCGACGACGGGGGCGTTGTCGTTGAGCCGGCCCATGATGACGAACGGCGAGCCCTCGGGTGCCTCGGCGATGAACCGGTCGGCGGGGGCGGCCAGGTCCAGGAACAGCTTCCGCTGGCGCGGTACGCCGTAGCCCTGGGTGGTGGCGTCGCGGTGGGCCTGCGGCAGCGCCGGGCTGAAGGTGATGTCCTTCCAGACGTTGACCGGCACGGCCATGACGACCTGGGCCGCGGTGTAGGCGTGTCCGGCCCGGGTGACGACCTTGACCTGGCCGGACTGCTGGGTGACGGAGGCGACCGGGGAGCCCAGCTTGAGGTCCGGCTGGCCGTCCGCCAGGATCGCCTGGGCCAGCGCGATGGTGCCCCGCGCCAGGCGGTAGGTGTTGACGCCGGAGAAGCCCGTGTAGTTCCAGCCGGCCAGGGCCCACCACTGGGCGAGCTGCAGCAGCGAACCGCGCGAACTCGGCGAGCCGTACAGGCCGGTGGTGCCGGTCATCCGCATCTCGTCGGCCGGCGAGAGGTTCAGCTGGTCCAGCCGGTCACGCAGGGAGAAGCGGTCCAGCGGCGTGATCAGGTCCTCGCGGGTGAACGGCGCGTAGGGCTTGGGGAAGTACTCGCGCGAGCCCTCGAAGAAGGGCGTGAACAGCTCGCCCTGCCGGGTGTACGCGGTGACCGGGTCACTCTCGGCGAACCCGGTCGGGGAGGGCATGAGCACGCGCTCCGGGCCCTGGTCGGCCACGACCGTCAGGTTGTAGCGGGATATCTCGCGCCAGACGTGCGGCTGCAGCGGGTCCACCCAGGCGCCGCCGCGCTCGATCTCCCAGCTGTTGAACGTGTCGGTCCAGGTGCGCCCGCCGATGCGGTTGCGCGCCTCCAGGACGAGGACGCGCTGGCCCTTCTTCCGCAGTTCGCGGGCCGCGGTGAGGCCGGCCATGCCGGCCCCGACGACGATGGTGTCGTACGTGTTACGGAAGGTGACGTCCCCGCCTTCGGCGGCCTCCGCGATTCCGGGAAGACCGGCGCCGAGCGCGGTTCCCGCGATGGCCAGGCCACCCGTTCTCAGCACGTCCCTCCGCGAGAAGGAATTGCGGGACGCGGCCTTCTTCGATCTGCCGTGACTGTCGGACACAAGTATTCCCCCGTCTGGTCGGACTCAGGTTCGATGAAACGTTTCTGTGAAAAATCGACGAAGCCGGGAATCCGGATCGAAAGGCAACCGACCCGGGTTCCCCGCTTCGCTTTCACCCGCCGCGGAAAAGATCAGGCGGACGGCTTGCGGAACTGCTTGATCAGCGCCGCGTAGCTGTCCTCGGCGTTTCCGTCGGCCACCGCGCGCTGCGCCAGCTCCAGGAAGAAGCGCGGCAGGTCGGCGTTGACTCCGAGCGCCTTGCTCTCCTCGAGCAGGTGCTGCATGCCGCCCACGTGGACGTTGACGGTGGCGTCGGTGGCCGGGAACTCCCCGTCGTCGATCTGCTGCGCGTACGCCGAGACGTAGTCGGCGGTCACGTTGATCGCGGTGGTGGCCATCTCCGCGAACGTCGTCGCCTTGACGTTGGCCGTGCCCAGCAGGGCGGCGGCGTGCAGGAAGCTGTTGAGGACGCCCCACATGATGCTCAGCACGGACATGTCGTACAGGGCCGACAGGCCGTGGTCCTCGTCGAGGTAGACGGTGCCGGTCTCGCCGAGCGCCAGGAGAGTGGCCTGGTGCTTCTCGAAGGCGTCCTTCGGACCGGCGTACAGCAGGGTCGCCTCGGCGGTGCCGATGGCCTGGGGCATCGCCAGGATCGCGCCGTCGACGTAGTCGATGCCGGCCTTGGCCGCCCACTCGGCGGTCTCCCGGGCCTGGGTGGAGCTCGCCGTGGTCAGGTTGACCAGGGTGCGGCCGGCCAGGGAGGAGACGGCCGGGTCCAGCAGCCCGTGCACGGCGTCGTAGTCCGAGACGCAGACGACGACGAGCGGGCTCGCCTCGAGCGCGCTCCGGACCGAGTCGGCGAGGGTCGCGCCCTTGGCGACGAGCTGGTCGGCCTTGCCGGCCGAGCGGTTCCAGACCGTCGTCGGGTGGCCCTTGGCCAGGAAGGCCGCGGCGAGCGCCTGGCCCATCAGGCCCAGGCCGACGACGGTGACCGGGGAATCGGCGGGGGAAGAGGTGGTCACGGGAGTCTCCGTACTCGTTCTCGTGCGGCGCGGGCCGCGGTGGTTGTGAAGAGGGGTCCGCCGGAGCCGGCGGCGGTCGGGGAGCCGGGTGCGGCACGCCTGCGGCGCCGGGGTCAGCCCTGGGGCGCGTCCTCGGCGTCCCAGGGGCCGCTCACGCCGAACGGGTTGTCGACGACGTAGCGCCAGTAGCCGTCCTCGCCCTGGCGCAGCACGTCGATCGCCACGCCCTCGAGGTGCTCGGGCTCGCCGTTCTCGTCGAGCGCCTCCATCTGCCACTCGACGATCAGCATCGCGGTGTCGCCCACCACCAGCTGCTGGCGGACGGTCGCCTCGACGGAGGGCTTGCGCTTGGCCAGGAATTCCGTCACGTAGACCCGGCGGTCCTCGCCGTAGACCGGGAATCCGGGATCCCACATTCCGACCGCGTCGTCGGTGTACATCGCGTTGACCGCCTCCGCGTCACCGGAGTTGAAGGCTATTCCGAACGCCTCCTGGTGCTTTTCGATGTCGGCCACCAGCGTGTACTGACTATCGCTCACGACGCCTTTTCTCCATTCCGGTTCCGTGGCACCTGCTCGGATTGATCCGGACGCTATCAGCGGGTACTCCCCGATCCGGTCTCCTGCCGGTAATCGCGCGCGGCCGTGCGGTGCCGCGCGCGATTACCGGGGAAAGACCGCCCGACGGCGGCGCCGTCGGGGAGCCGTCCGCTACGGCCGGTCGGCCGGGCCCAGGGCCTGCTCGATCGCCTCCTGGACCTCCGGCGCGACCAGCGCCGCGACCGGGTCGAGGAGGAAGGCGACCCGGGCGTAGGCGACGAGCAGCTGCCCGTCCCGCGACGCCGCGTCCAGCAGCCGGTCCAGGTAGGCGTACTCGGCCAGCTGCTCCTCGGTCGGCTCGCCGCCCACGCCGGGGAAGGCACTGTCGGCGCCGGTGGTCAGCTCCCACACGTGGTCGACGGCCCTCGCCGCGAGGTCGGCGAGGTACGCCCTCGGGTCCACCGGCCCCGGCCGGGAGACGTGGTCGCGCAGCACGGTGGCGCCCAGGGCCGACACCGAGATGCCCTGCCCGTAGACGGGGTTGAAGCTGCACACGGCGTCGCCGATGACGAGCAGCCCGTCGGGGAACGACTCCATCCGCTCGTAGCGCCGGCGCAGGTTCGCCGGAAACCGGTAGGACAACGGCTCGCCGAGCGTCTCCTGGTCGCGCACCGCTTCGTAGATGTCGGTGGCGGCCAGCGACTTGAGGAAGTCGTGGAAGCCGGCGGTGTCGCGGGGCGGGTACTCGCCGGCCACGCCGTAGCCGGTGACCACGCCGCAGCCGTCCTCGATCCTGGCCCAGAGCGCGCCCCTCGGCACCGCCGCCGAACCGCCGACGTCGATGGAGACCTCGGCGGGCGTCCGGTCCGCGGAGAGCCGGTAGTACTGCGTGGTGTAGCCGACGTTGACGACCAGCTGCTCCTCCTCGACCACGGGGTAGCCGAGTTCCGCGAGCCACCCCGGGGTCCGGGTGCGCCGCCCGGTCGCGTCGACGACCAGGTCGGCGGTCAGGTCGCGGTGGGTGTCCCCCTGGAGGACGCGGACGCCGACGACGGCGGACCGGTCGGGCGTGGTCAGCAGCTCCACCGTCTCGGTGCGCTCCAGGAAGGTCACGTCGGGCAGCGCGCGCACCCGCCGGCGGATCCGCCGCTCCAGGTGCGGCCGGCTGACCGACAGCAGGGGCAGGCCGGAGCGTGGCTTGGGCATGCGGGTGCCGTTCACGACCCACCGCACGTCGGCGGTGCCGTCGCCGGCCACCGCGCCGCCCGAGGTGAGCTCCTCGGTGATGCCGGGGAGCAGGTCCTCCAGTGCGAGCAGGCCCGCGGCCAGCAGGTTGTGCAGGTGCCCGCCGTGCGGAACACCCCGCCGGGTCTCGTTGTGCGCCCGGCCGTAGTCGTCCTCCGCGAGGTCGTCGCGGTCGATCACGACGACGTCGGCGTACCGGTCCGCCAGCACGTGCGCGGCCAGCAGGCCCGCCATGCTCGCGCCGAGTACGATTACGCGCTCTCGGTCAGCTTTCTCCACGGTGGTGGTCACCCTTTCTGCTCGTCCCGGGCGGGCCCGCTGGGCGGGAACCAGCCCGCGCGGACGAAGAAGTTCACGTACGTGTGGAAGAGGTCCCGGTCGACCGGCGGGCAGGTGATGCCGGTGCCGCGCAGGGCGCGGTCGGTCTCCGAGACGTCGATGGGCGGATAGGTGGTGGTACCGCTGCCGGCGTTCATCCCCTCGAAGGAGTCCAGCAGCGGGACGACGGCGTTCCTCCGGTCCTGGCGGACCCGGACCGACCAGGCGTCCCAGTCCAGTTCGGGCAGGTCGTATCCGAACGCGCGGAGGTGGCCGACGAACTCGGTGAAGGTCTGGTCCTGGGGGTTGTAGAGGTGGAAGGTCCGGCCGGCGGCGTCCTCCCGGGTCGCGAGGTGGGTGATCGCGCCGCTGACGTAGTCCACCGGAACCATGTGGAGGACACCGGCGAGGCTGTCGGGGACCGCTCCGGTCTCCAGCAGGCCCTTGAGGCTCAGCCAGACGAAGTCCTTGGTCTGGCAGGCGCCGCTCTCCCGGTCGCCGCTGACGACGTCGACCCGGTAGACCGACACGGGCAGTCCGCGGCTCCTGCCGAGCTCGATGACCTGCTCGGCCACCCACTTGCTCTGCAGGTACCCGTTGTGCAGCAGGTGCCCGGGGCCGGTCGGGTCGGTCACGGTGGCCGGCGCGGCAGCGGGGCCGGGCGCGGGGAACACGCCCGTGGTGGACACGTAGTGCACCGGGACCGTCCGGTGGGCCGCGGCGAGGCGCAGGACCTCCCGGGTGCCGCCCACGTTGCCGGCGGCGAGCTCGGTGTACGGCCGCACCCAGCTGACCGTGGCGCCGGCGTGGTAGACGACATCGGCCCGGCGGGCGAGGTCGTCGAACGCGGCCTCGGTGAGCCCCAACCGGGGGGCGGCCAGGTCGCCGACGACGACGGAGAGCCGGTCCGGGTCGATGTCGTCGCGGACCCGGTACCACTCCAGGTTCTCGTACAGCCGGCGGGTCGCCTCGGCCGGGTCGGTGCCCCGCACCAGGCAGTGCACGGTGGCCCGGGTGGATCGCATCAGGTCGCGGAGCAGGAAGGCGCCGAGGAACCCGGTGGCGCCGGTGAGCAGGATCTCGCGGGGGTCGGCGGCCACCCGGCTGACCTCGCCGGTCGGCCGGATCTCGGCGTCGAGACGCACCTCCGCGGCGAGGTCGGCGCCGGCGGCGCCGGACGCTCCCCCGCCCGCGGCGGACAGCAGGGCCGCCAGGTGCTCCACCAGCCGCGCCGGGGTGGGGTGTTCGAAGACGAGCGAGGGCGGCAGCTTGAGGCCGGTGGCGTCGCCGAGCCGGTTGCGCAGTTCGACCGAGGTGAGCGAGTCGAACCCGAGGTCGGAGAAGCGCTGCTCGCCCTCGACCGCCCCGGCTGCGGAGTGGCCGAGTACGAGGGCCACTTCGCGGTGGACGAACGCGGAGACGAGCGCGGTCCGCTCCTCCTGGGGCAGTCCGGCCAGCCGCTCCGGCCGCAGTTCGGCCTGGGCCTCGGACCCGTCCGTGTCCGCCGGGTCGTGGACGAGGCTGCGCAGCAGCAGCGGCGCCCGGCGGACGTTGCTCCGCAGCGCGGCCCGGTCGACCGGCGTGACCACGAGGGCGGGGCGGCCGGTGGCGAGCGCCAGGTCGAGCAGCTCGGGGCCGGTCTCCTCGGTGATGGTGAGGAGGCCGGAGCGGGCGATCCGGTCGAGTTCGGTGCGGGTCAGGTGCCCGCTCATGCCGCGCTCGTGCGCCCACAGGCCCCAGGCGAGGGAGGCGGCGGGCAGGCCGAGGGCGGACCGGTGGGCGGCCAGCGCGTCGAGGAAGGTGTTGGCGGCGGCGTAGTTGGCCTGGCCGGTGCCGCCGATGACACCCGCCACGGACGAGAACAGGACGAAGGCGTCCAACTCGCGGTCCCGGGTGAGTTCGTGCAGGTGCCAGGCGGCGTGCACCTTGGGCCGCAGGACGGCGGCCAGCCGGTCCGGGGTCAGGTCCCGGATCATGCCGTCGTCGAGCACGCCGGCGGCGTGCACGACCCCGGTGAGCGGGTGGGTGTCCGGAACGGCGTCCAGCAGGGCGGCGAGGGCGTCCCGGTCGGCGAGGTCGCAGGCGACGAGGTGCACCTCGGCGCCGAGGCCGGTGAGTTCGGCGGCCAGTTCGGCCGCGCCGGGCGCCTGCGGCCCGCTGCGGCTGACGAGCAGCAACCGGGACACCCCGTGGACGCGGACCAGGTGGCGGGCGAAGAGCCCGCCGAGGGCACCGGTGCCGCCGGTGACGAGGACGGTGCCGCCGGTGCGCCACCGGGTCCCGCCCCCCGGTGTGCCGTCTGCGGGAACCGCGGCGGGGAGGTCGGCGACGCCGGGGGCGAGCAGCCGGCCGGAGCGGACCGCGACCTGCGGCCGGCCGGAGGCCAGGACCGCCGGCAGGACCGCCCGCGAGCCCGGGTCCTCGTCCACGTCGACCAGCACGATCCGGCCGGGCGCCTCGGACTGCGCCGAGCGCAGCAGGCCCCACAGGGGTGCGGCGACGAGGTCCGCGACATCGGTGCCGGCCTCGTCGGCGGCGACGGCGCGGCGGGTGAGGACGACGAGCGGGACGTCCTCGGTCCGGTCGTCCGCCAGCCAGGACCGGACCAGCGCCAGCACCCGCTGCGCGGTGTCCTGCGCCCGCTGCGGCACGTCCCCGCCCGGGTCGGACGCCAGCGGGACGAGCAGGGCGTCGTACGGGGTGTCCGTGCCCAGGGCGGCCAGCGCGTCCGTGATGTCGGCGAAGGACCTCCCGGCGGACTCGGGCAGGCCCAGGACGTCGGCGTCCCCGAGGTCCAGCACCGCCGGGGCGGGCGGGGAGACCGGGAGGGCCGCGTCGAACGGGGTCCAGCCGACGTGGAGCAGCGACTCCCGTGCGGTCGGCGCCGCCGTCGCGGGCGCGGCGGCCGGGACGTGCTCCAGCCAGTACCGCTCGCGCTGGAACGGGTAGGTCGGCAGGTCGACCGTACGGGCGCCGGTTCCGGCGAAGACCGCCGGCCAGTCGACGGGGATCCCGGCGGACCACAGCGCGCCGAGCGCCGCGAGCGCGTCCTGCGCCTCGGCCGGGCCGGTGCGCACGGCGGGCACCGGGGTGATGTCGGTGCCCTCGGCGACCAGCGCCGACAGCACGGCGGCCGGGCCGAGTTCCAGGGCGACGGTGGTGTCCAGCTCGGCGAGGGTGCGGGCCGCGTCGTGGAACCGGACCGGCCGGCGGACCTGGTCGACCCAGTACTCCGGGGAGCGGAGCTGTTCCTCGGTGGCGGGGCGGCCGGTGAGCGTCGACACGAGGGGGACGGACGGCGCGTGGAAGGTGACCTTCCGCAGGACGCGTCCGAACTCCTCCAGCATCGGGTCCATGTGCGGTGAGTGGAAGGCGTGGCTGACGGGGAGCCGCTTGGTGCGCCGACCGCAGGACCGCGCGGTCGCGGCGATCTCGTCGACGGCGTCGGCGTCGCCGGAAACCACCGTCGCCGCCGGGCCGTTGACGGCGGCGATCGACACGGCCCCTTCGGACCGTTCCAGCAGCTTTACGACCTCGTCCTCGGCGGCCTCCAGGGCCACCATGGCACCGCCCGAGGGCAGGGCCTGCATGAGACGGCCCCGGGCGGCCACCACGACCGCCGCGTCGGGCAGCGACAGCACGCCCGCGACGTGGGCGGCGGCCAACTCGCCGATCGAGTGGCCGGCGACGTGGTCGGGGGTGACGCCCCACGCCTCGTACAGTCGGTACAGGGCGACCTCCAGGGCGAACAGCGCCGACTGCGCGTTGCCCGTCCGGTGCAGCAGGTCCTCGTCGTCGAGGACCTCGCGCAGCGGGACGTCGAGGTGCGGGTCGAGAGCGGCGCACGCCGCGTCGAAGGCCTCGGCGTACACCGGGAAGGCCTCGTACAGTCGGCGGCCCATGGCGGCGCGCTGTGCTCCCTGGCCGGTGAAGAGGAAGGCGAGCCCGCCGCGGGTGGGCGGTGCGGTGGCGGTGCGGCCGCCGTCCTCGGCGAGCGGCCGCAGCGCGGCGCGCAGCGCCTCGGTGTCCGCACCGACGACCACGGCCCGGTACGGCAGCGCGGCCCGGGTGGTGGCCGTCGAGTGGGCGAGGTCCGCGGCGGACAGGCCGGGGTGGTCCGCCAGGAAGGCCAGCAGGCTGCGGGCCTGGGCGGCCACGGCCTGGCGGCTCCGGGCGGACAGCGGCAGCAGCGCGGGCGCGGCGGGGACGGGGGCGGGGACGGGGACGGGGACGGGGACGGGCTCCTGCTCGGGTGCCTGCTCCAGGATCAGGTGCGCGTTGGTGCCGCTGACGCCGAACGCGGACACCGCGGCGCGGCGCGGCCGGCCGGTCCGCGGCCACGGGCGGTGCTCGGTGAGCAGCGCGACCGCACCCGCGTCCCAGTCGACGAGCGGGGTGGGCTCGTCGACGTGCAGGGTCCTCGGGAGTTCCGCGTGCCGCAACGCCTGGACCATCTTGATCACGCCGCCGACCCCGGCGGCCGCCACCGAGTGCCCGATGTTGGACTTCAACGAGCCGAGGAACAGCGGGCGTTCGGGGGTGTGGGCGGCCCCGTAGGTGGCCAGCAGCGCCTGCGCCTCGATGGGGTCGCCGAGGCGGGTGCCGGTGCCGTGGGCCTCGACGGCGTCCACGTCAGCGGCGTCGAGCCGGGCGCCGGTGAGCGCGGTGCGGATGACCCGTTCCTGCGAGGGGCCGCTGGGGGCGGTGAGCCCGTTGGAGGCGCCGTCGGAGTTGACCGCCGACGACCGCAGGACGGCGAGCACCCGGTGTCCGTTGCGGACGGCGTCGCCGAGGCGTTCGAGCAGGATCAGCCCGGCGCCCTCCGACCAGCTGGTGCCGTCGGCGGCGGCGGCGAAGGACTTGCAGCGGCCGTCGGGGGCGAGGCCCCGCTGCCTGGAGAAGTCGACGAACCCACCGGGGGTGGCCGCGACGGTCACTCCGCCGGCGAGGGCGAGGCTCGACTCGCCGGTGCGCAGCGACTGGGCCGCGAGGTGCATGGCGACCAGGGACGACGAGCACGCCGTGTCCACGGTCATGGAGGGGCCCTCGAAGCCGAAGGAGTAGGAGAGCCGGCCGGAGACGACGCTGCCGAGCTTGCCCGTCAGCAGGTAGCCCTCGAACTCCTCCGGGCCCTCCAGCCCCAGGTAGGACTGTTCCACGGCGCCGACGAACACGCCGACGTCGAAGCCCTTGAGGGTGGTCGGGTCGATCCTCGCGTGCTCGAAGGTCTCCCAGGCGGTCTCCAGCAGCACCCGCTGCTGGGGGTCCATGGAGAGCGCCTCGCGTGGCGAGATGCCGAAGAAGCCGGCGTCGAACCGGGTGGCTTCGTCGAGGAAGCCGCCTTCCCGGGTGTAGGTGGTGCCCGGAACGTCCGGGTCGGGGTCGTAGAGCGCGGCGACGTCCCAGCCGCGGTCGGTGGGGAACTCGGTGATGCCGTCCCGGCCGTCCGCGACGAGCCGCCACAGGTCGTCGGCCGAGCGGACGCCGCCGGGGTAGCGGCAGGCCATGCCCACGATCGCGACCGGCTCGGTGCGGCCGGACTCCAGTTCCGCGATGCGCTGGCGGGCCTTGCGTAGGTCAGCGGTGACCCATTTCAGATAGTCAGCGAGCTTCTTCTCATCCGCCATGAGGGGAGTTACCTGTTCCAGGAGTCGGAGGTCAGTGGTGGGCGCGGCCGAGCTCGTTGTCGATGAGGTCGAGGAGTTCGTCGGTCGACGCCGAGGCGAGGGAGTCGTCGAAGGCCTCTTCGGCCCCCTCTCCCGGCTGTGTGCCGGTCTCCAGCCACCGCGACAGCAGGGTCTGCAGTCGGACGGTGATCTCGTCACGGTCGTCGCCGGTGCCGTTGCCGTCCTCGGCGGCGAGCGCCTGCTCCAACTCGTCCAGGGCGGCGAGCGCGGCCGGCTGCGGCTGCGGTGCCTCCTCGGAGGCGATGCGGGCGAGCAGGAACGCGGCCAGCTTCGACGGCGTCGGGTGGTCGAAGACCGCGGTGGCCGGCAGCTGGGCGCCGGTGACGGTGTTGAGCCGGTTGCGCATCTCGACGGCGGTGAGCGAGTCGAAGCCGAGCTCCCGGAAGGGCTGTTCGGGGTCGACGGCGTCGGGGTCGCCCAGGCCGAGGACGGCGGCCACCCGGCCGCGGACCAGGTCGAGGACGAACTTCGCGCGCTCGGCGGCAGGCAGCGCGGACAGCTGCTGGGCCGTCGGCACCTCGGGGCCGCCGTCCGCGCGCCGGGTCTCGGCCGGGACCAGGGCCCGCAGCAGCGGGGGGACCCGGTCGAGCGCGCGCAGGGCCTCCAGGTCGAACGCCGTGGTGACCACGGCGGGCCGGCCCGAGGCGAGGGCGGTGTCGAGGAGCTCCAGTCCCTCCTTGACGCCGATCGGCACGAAGCCGTCGCGGGCGAAGCGGGCCCGGTCGAGGTCGCCCAGTGCCCCGTTGATGCCGCCCTCGACGTCCCACAGGCCCCAGGCCAGTGAGGTCGCGGGCAGGCCGTGGGCCCGGCGGTGCCCGGCGAGCCCGTCGAGGTAGGCGTTCGCGGCGGCGTAGTTGGCCTGGCCCGGTCCGCCGAACAGCCCGACGGTCGAGGAGAACAGCACGAACGCCGTCAGGTCCACGTCGCGGGTCAGCTCGTCGAGGTGCCGGGCGGCGTCCGCCTTGGGGCGCAGGGCGGCGTCCAGCTGCTGCGGGGTCATGGCCGGCAGCAGGCTGTTGTCCAGGGCTCCGGCCGCGTGCACGACACCGGTCAGCGGCCGGTCGGCGGGGATGCCGTCCAGCAGCGCGGCGAGGGCCTCGCGGTCCGCAACGTCACAGGCGGCGATGCGGACCGTCGCCCCGAGCTCCGCCAGGTCGGCCGCCAGGCGGTCGGCGCCAGGGGCGTCGGCGCCGGTACGACCGGCCAGCAGGAGGTGCGTGACGCCGTGCTCGGTGACGAGGTGGCGGGCGACGGCGGAGCCGACCACGCCGGTGCCGCCGGTGACGAGGACGGTGCCCTGCGGGTTCCACACCGGGCCGTCCTGGCCGCCGCGCACGGCGGAGGCGCGGATCCGGCCGAGCCGGGGTACGAAGGCCCGGCCGGACCGGACGGCGGCCTGCGGCTCGTCGGCGGTGAGCAGGGCGGCGAGCAGGGCCACGGGGACCGGCTCGGCGCCGGCGTTGGTGTCGGCGTCGGTGTCGGTGTCGGTGTCGGTGTCCACGAGCAGGATCCGGTCGGGCGACTCGGACTGGGCGGAGCGGACCAGGCCCCAGACGGCCGCGGCGGCCGGGTCCGGCGCCTCGGTGTCCGCCGTGGCGACGGCGCCCCGGGTGACGAGGACCAGGCGGGTGTCGGCGAACCGCTCGTCGGCCTGCCAGTCCCGCAGCAGGTCCGCGGTCTGCCGCAGGAGCCGGTGCGGCGCCCCGTCCGGGTGGGCGTCCCCACCCTCCGGGTGGGCGTCCCCACCGTCCGGGTGGGCGTCGATCGGCACGACGAGGGCCCGGACCGAGTCGCCGGCGTCGAGCGCACGCCCGAAGGCGGCCAGGTCGGCGTAGGACGCGGCGCTGCCGTCCGCCGCGTCGCCGGGCTTCCCGAGCCGGGCCCAGGGCACAGCCCGAGCGGCCGGGCGTACGACGTCCGGGAGCCAGCCGACCTGGTGGAGCGAGCCGAGCGGCTCCGGTGTGCCGGCCGGTGCACCGGCGGCGGCCGCGGCATCGGCCGAGGGCTCCAGCCAGTACCGCTCGCGCTGGAAGGGGTACGTCGGCAGACCGACCCGCCGCACCCGGGCGGCGCCGAAGAAGGCCTGCCAGTCGACCGGCACGCCCCGGGTGTGAAGCACGGCGAGCGCGTGCACCAGCGACTGCGGCTCCGGCTGCTTGCGGCGCATGGCGGGCACCGCGACCGCGTGGTCCGCGCCGGCGGCGGCGAGCGCGGACAGGACGCCGTCCGGGCCGAGCTCCAGCAGGGTGGTGACGCCTTCGGCCTCCAGGGTGCGCACCGCGTCGAGGAAGCGGACCGGTCGACGGATCTGCTGCACCCAGTACTCGGGCGTGGTCCAGTCGCCGTGGTCCACCTTGCCGGTCACCGTGGACACGATCCCGAACTTCGGCTCATGGAAGGCGAGTTGCTCAGCGATGCCGCGGAACTCGTCGAGTATCGGCTCCATCCGGTGGGAGTGGGAGGCCCGCAGGATCGGCAGGACCTTGACGGACCGGCCGCGTTCCCGCCAGACCGCCGCGACGGCGTGGACGGCGTCCTCGTCGCCGGAGAGGACCACCGCACGCGGGCCGTTGACCGTACCGATCACGGCGCGCCCGTCCGGGTCGAGGGTTTCGAGGACCTCCTCCTCGGTGGCCTCGACGGCGACCATCGCGCCGCCCTCCGGCAGCGACCGCATGAGGCGCCCGCGGGCGGTCACCAGGACCGCGGCGTCGGACAGCGACAGCACGCCCGCGAGGTGGGCGGCGATCAGCTCACCCGTGGAGTGGCCCACCAGGTAGTCCGGGCGGACGCCCCACGTCTCGAAGAGGCGGAACAGCGCGACCCCGACCGCGAAGAGCGCGGCGAGGGTGTAGTCGATCTGGTCCAGCTCGTCACCGGACTCGATCACCGTGCGCAGCGGGCGCGGCAGGTGCGCGTCCAGGGCGGCGCAGACCTCGTCGAAGGCCGCGGCGAACTCCGGGAAGGTCTCGACGAGTTCGCGGGCCATCCCGACGCGCTGGGCGCCGCCGCCGGTGAACATGAACGCGATCCGGCCCTCGTCCTTGCTGCCGGTGATCGCGGCCGGGTCCTCCTCGCAGAGGGCGTCGAGGCCGTCCAGCAGCTCCTCGCGGTCGCCCGCGAGGGCGACGGCGCGGTGCCGCATGGCCGTCCGGGTGGTGGCCAGCGACCAGGAGAGGTCGAGCAGGTCGAGGTCGGGGCGCTCGGCGAGCAGCCCGGCGATCCGCTCGGCCTGCGCCCGCAGCGCCTGCGGGGACCGTGCCGACAGGACGTACGGCAGGACGGGCGCGGGCGGTGCGGCGGCCGGGGCCCGCCGCGGCTCGGGCTCTGCGGCGGCCGGCTGCGGCTCGGGCTGCTCAGCGGTCGGCTGCTCGGCGGCCGGCTGCGGCGCCTGCTCGACGATGACGTGCGCGTTGGTGCCGCTGAAGCCGAAGGCGGAGACGGCGGCCCGACGCGGCCGGTCCAGCTCCGGCCAGTCCCGCTGCTCGGTGAGCAGGGCCAGCGCGCCGGAGCTCCAGTCGACGTGCGGGGTCGGGTCGTCGGCGTGCAGGGTCCTCGGCATGACGCCGTGGCGGATGGCCTCGACCACCTTGATGATCCCGCCGACGCCGGCGGCGGCCTGGGTGTGCCCGACGTTCGACTTGAACGAGCCCAGCCGCAGCGGCCGGTCCGCGGGGCGGCCCTTTCCGTAGGTGGCGAGCAGGGCGTTGGCCTCGATCGGGTCGCCGAGGGGGGTGCCGGTGCCGTGCGCCTCGACGAGGTCGACGTCCGCGGCGGTCAGTCCGGCGGAGTCCAGGGCCTGACGGATCACCCGTTCCTGGGCGGGCCCGTTGGGTGCGCTGAGCCCGTTGCTCGCGCCGTCCTGGTTGGTGGCCGTTCCGGTGATCACGGCCAGCACCTCGTGCCCGTTGCGCAGGGCGTCGGACAGCCGTTCCACGAGCAGGACACCGGCACCCTCGGCCCAGCCGGTGCCGTCGGCCGACGCGGCGAAGGACTTGCAGCGCCCGTCGGCCGACAGGCCGCGCAGCCGGGAGAACTCGACGAAGGCCTGCGGGGTGGACATGACGGTCACACCGCCGGCGAGGGCCAGGTCGCACTCGCCGCGGCGCAGCGCCGCCGCCGCGAGGTGGACGGCGACCAGCGACGAGGAACAGGCCGTGTCGACGGTGACGGCGGGGCCCTCCAGGCCGAAGACGTAGGACAGCCGGCCCGAGGCGACGCTGCCGGCGCTGCCGCTGTAGAGGTAGCCCTCGAACTCCTCGGGCGGCAGGTGGGGGCGGGATCCGTAGTCGTGGTACATCGACCCGATGAACACGCCGGTCCGGCTGCCGGAGACGGCGTCGGCGGAGATCCCGGCGCGTTCGAAGCTCTCCCAGGCCGTCTCCAGCAGCAGCCGCTGCTGCGGGTCGGTGGCCAGCGCCTCCCGCGGCGACATGCCGAAGAACTCCGGGTCGAACCCGTCCGCGTCATGCAGGAATCCGCCCTGGTCGGTGTACGACGTGCCGACCGCGTCGGGGTCGGGGTGGTAGAGCCGGTCCAGGGGCCAGCCGCGGTGCTCGGGGAACGGGCTCACCGCGTCCACGCCGTCGGCGACCACCTGCCACAGGCGTTCCGGGGAGTCCACGCCGCCGGGATACCGGCAGGCCATCCCGATGATCGCGACCGGCTCGCGGTCCTTCTCCTCGATCTCGCGCAGCCGCCTGCGGCTGGCCTGGGCGTCGGCGACAGCGCGCTTGAGGTACTGGCGGAGCTGGTTCTCGTCGGTGCTCACGCGCCCTCAGCTCCCGGGATCTCCGCAGGAGAGGTGCCTGCCGATTCCTCGCTACCGTGCACGGGTTTTTCCTTTCCCGGAGGACTTCTCATGGAGGACTTCTCGTGCGACTCGCAAACCGCCGACCAGTCTCGTCCACGGGCTTCCGTGAAGTGGTAACCCGGCGCTCTTTCCCGGCGGAACAGCTCGCGGTGACCACGGGCTGATGCGCCGATTAGCGCGTGATTACAGACCCGTTACGGGTCCGTCGGTATGGTTCCGGACACGTCGGCCCTCACAGATTGGGAACCCGAGTCGAAATGAACCCGGAGATTGCAGAGCAAGACCTTGCGGAGCCCTATCTCGGGGGTCTGCTCGCCTCACTCGGCCTGAACGTCCACTATTCCAGGGCGGAAAAGGACACCCTTTTCTTCCGCGATGACACGGGGCGTGAGGTCCCGGTGCTCGACCTCGTCGGCGGCTACGGCTCGACGATCCTCGGGCACGGCAACCCCGAGATCGTCGGCTACGCGAAGGAGCTGCTGGACGGAGGCGTCCCGGTCCACGCGCAGTTCTCGAAGCACCCGTACGCCAACGAGCTGGCGCAGAAGGTGAACGCCGTCATCCGGCGCGAGTTCGGCACGGACGAGCCCTACTCGGCGATCTTCGCCAACAGCGGTGCCGAAGCGGTCGAGATCGCGATGAAGCACGCCGAGTTCGACCGGGTCGCGCGCCTCACCGAGCTGACCGGGGAGATCGACGGGAACATCGAGCAGGCCCGTGTGGCGGCGGCCGGCGGGGCCGGACTCGCCGGCGGGGCCGCGTACGACCGTCTGGCCGCGGCCGGGGGCGTCGCGGCCGGTGCCCCGCTGGACGAGGTGATCGCCGGGATCCGCCGCGCCAATGCACCACGCCTGGCGGCGCCCCCGGTGTTCCTGGCCCCGGAGGGCTCGTTCCACGGGAAGCTGGTCGGCAGCGTCCAGCTCACCCACAACCCCGGCTTCCGCACCCCGTTCTCCTCGCTGGCGGCACAGTGCCGCTTCGTCGCGGTGCACGAGCCGGACGCCCTGGCCAAGACGATCGAGTCGGTGCGCCGGACCGTGTTCGACCTCGCGGTGGACGGCGGCGCGGTGCGCGTCGTCGAGCGCGGACTGCCGACCGTCGCCGCCTTCGTCCTGGAGCCGGTCCAGGGCGAGGCCGGGATCCGGGTGTTCGACCGGGAGACCGCGGAGCGGATCCGGCAGGCCTGCGCTGCGGCCGGCATCCCGATCGTCGTCGACGAGGTGCAGAGCGGTATGGGCCGCACCGGCGCCTTCTTCGCGAGTTCGCACCTCGGCCTGCAGGGCGACTACATCACGCTGGCCAAGAGTCTGGGCGGCGGCGTCGCCAAGGCGGCGGTGACCCTGGTGCGCGGCTCGCGCTACCGCAAGGAGTTCGAGCTGGTGCACAGCTCGACCTTCGCGAAGGACGCGTTCTCCACGTCGATCGCCGTTCGGACGGTCGACCTGCTGGAGGCGGACGGCGGCCGGGCGTACCGGCTGGCCGCCGAGCGCGGCAGCAGGCTCGCGGACATGCTCCGCGGGCTCCAGCGAGAGTTCGGGACGGTCGTCAAGGACGTCCGCGGCAAGGGCCTGATGCTCGGCCTGGAGTTCCACGACCAGTCGGACTCCGCCGCCGAGGTGATCGCCGGGCAGGCCCGTGCCGGGCTGCTCGGCTACCTGCTGTCCGGCTACCTGCTGCGCGTCCACGCCCTGCGGATCCTCCCGACGGCCAGCGCCGTCAACACCCTGCGGCTGGAGCCGTCCGTCCACTTCACGGACGCCGAGACCGACCGGCTGGAAGCGGGGCTGCGCGGGCTGCTGACCGTGCTCCGCGACCAGAACGGCGCCGCCTTCCTGCCGCCGGGACCGGCCGGGGAATCCGCTCACTAGGGTCCCGTGAGCTCGGCGACGGACTTCCTGAACCCGGAACCCCGCACCCCTCGCATGGCGAATTTCCAGGATGACGAAGGAAAGAGCTGTTCAGATGACGACACGGCACGACGGGCACGAGGACGGTCATGACGAATCGGTGGCGATCGTCGGGATGTCCTGCCGGTTACCCGGGGCGACCGGGGCGGCGGAATTCTGGAATCTCCTGCGGGACGGCCGCACTGCGATAACCGAGGTCCCGCAGGACCGGCGGGACGGCATTTCGGATTCGGTCAGGTTCGACGGCGGCACGCGTTTCGGTGCTTTCCTCGACGGGATCGGGGACTTCGACGCCGCGTTCTTCGGCGTCTCCGCCCGGGAAGCGGCGGCGATGGACCCGCAGCAACGCCTGGTGCTGGAGCTGGCGTGGGCGGCGCTGGAGGACGCCGGGATCGTCCCGGCCGCCCTGGCCGGCTCCGCGGCCTCGGTGTTCGTGGGCTCGCTCCGCGACGACTACGCCGGCCTCGTGCTGAGCGGCGGCGACGGAGCGATCTCCCAGCACACCAACACCGGCGTGCACCGGGGGGTCATCGCCAACCGGGTCTCCTACGCCTTGGACCTGCGCGGCCCCAGCGTCGTGGTGGACACGGCCCAGTCGTCGTCGCTGGTCGCGGTCCACCTGGCCGCCCAGAGCGTGCGGTCGGGCGAGTCGCCGATCGCCATCGCGGCGGGCGTGAACCTCAACCTCCTCGCCGAAGGGGCGCTGGGCGCGCAGCGGTTCGGCGGACTGTCCCCGGACGGCCACAGCTACGTCTTCGACGCCCGGGCCAACGGCTACGTCCGCGGCGAGGGCGCCGTGGCCCTGGTCCTGAAGCCGCTGCGCGCGGCCCTGGCCGACGGGGACGACGTCTACGCCGTGCTGCGCGGCAGCGCGGTCAACAACGACGGCGCCACTCCGGGCCTGACCGTGCCCAGCCCGCAGGCCCAGGAGCGGGTCGTCCGGGCCGCGCTGCGGCGCGCCGGCGTCGCTCCGGAGCAGGTGCAGTACGTCGAACTCCACGGCACCGGCACCCCGGTGGGCGACCCCGTCGAGGCGGCCGCGCTGGGCGCGGTCTTCGCCGGGCGGGCCGACGGGGCCGCCGACCCGCTGCTGGTGGGTTCGGTCAAGACCAACATCGGGCACCTGGAAGGCGCCGCCGGCATCACCGGCCTGCTCAAGGCGGTGCTCAGCATCCGCAACCGCCGCCTGCCCGCGAGCCTGAACTTCGCGACGCCCAACCCGGCCATCCCCTTCGACGAGCTCGGGCTGCGGGTCGCCGCGGAGCCGTCCGACTGGCCGCACCCGGGCCGCCCGCTGATCGCCGGCGTCTCCTCGTTCGGCATGGGCGGCACCAACGCCCACGTGGTCCTGAGCGAGCCGCCGGCCGAGGCCCGTACCGACGGCGCCGCACCGGCGGCGCAGGCCGCGCCGGTCGCGGTGCCGGTGCCCGTCTCGGGCCGCACCCCGGCCGCGCTGCGGGCGCACGCCGCCCTGCTGAGCGCGTCCGGACTCGCCCCGCAGGACCTCGGCTTCTCACTGGCGACCACCCGGACGGCGTTCCGGCACCGGGCCGTCGTGCTCGCCGCGGACGCCGAGGAGCTGCACGCCGGCCTGGACGCCCTCGCGCAGGGGCGCTCCGCCCCGCACCTGGTCACGACCGCGGAGCCCGGGCCCGGGGCGGCGGACGGCGCCGGGCTCCCCGACGACCGGACCGCGCTCCTGACCGCCCTCGCGACCGCGTTCGTGAACGGCGAGGACGTCGACTGGAGCCCCGCGTTCGCGGACGTCGGCGCCGGCCGGGTCCGGCTGCCCGGCTACCCGTTCCAGCGCGAGCGGTTCTGGACCGGCGAGCACCCCGCCGCGGCGGCCGCCGCGGACTCCCCCGGCACCGACCCCACCGCGCTGGTCAGGGCGCAGGTGGCCGAGGCCCTCGGGGCGGCCGTCCCGGACTCCGTGGAACTCGACACCAACTTCCGCGACCTCGGCTTCTCGTCGCTGATGACGGTGGAGCTGATCGAGAGCCTGTCCGCCGCCACCGGACGCCCGCTGCCCAGCGGTCTGCTGTTCGACTATCCGACACCGCAGGAGCTGATCGGCTACTTCGCCGAGACCGGCGTCGGCCCCGGCCGCGCGGCGGGCCGAGGCCCGTCCGCGGCCGCGCCGTCCGCCCGGACCCGCGCCGCGGCCGGCGCCGACGAGGACGCGATCGCGATCGTCGGCATGGCCTGCCGTTTCCCGGGCGGGCTCGCCTCCCCCGAGGACCTGTGGCGCGTGGTCGCCGGCGAGCAGGACGTGTACGGCGACTTCCCGACCGACCGCGGCTGGCAGCCCGGTGAGGGGTACTCCCGGACCGGCGGGTTCCTCGACACCGCGGCCGAGTTCGACGCCGAGTTCTTCGGGATCTCCCCCCGGGAGGCGCTGGCCATGGACCCGCAGCAGCGGCTGCTGCTGCAGACCACCTGGGAGGCCCTGGAGCGGGCCGGCATCGACCCGAAGTCCCTGCGGGGCAGCCGCACCGGCGTGTTCGTCGGCGGCACCTCCTCCGATTACGGCCCCCGGATGCACGAGGCGGGCGACGAGGTCAAGGGCTACGTGCTCACCGGCACCACGCCCAGCGTGCTGTCGGGCCGGATCGCCTACCAGTTCGGGTTCGTGGGCCCCACCCTCACCGTGGACACGGCCTGCTCCTCCTCGCTCGTCGCCCTGCACCTGGCGGTGCGCGCCCTGCGCAGCGGCGAGGCGTCGGCGGCGCTCGCCGGCGGCGTGACCGTGATGGCCACTCCCGGCATGTTCGAGGAGTTCTCCCGCCAGCACGGGCTGGCCGCCGACGGGCGGTGCAAGCCGTTCTCGGCCGACGCCGACGGCACCGGCTGGTCCGAGGGCGTGGGCATGCTGGTGCTGAAGCGGCTCTCGGACGCCAGGCGCGACGGCCACCCGGTGCTCGCGGTGATCCGGGGCACCGCGATCAACTCCGACGGCTCCTCCAACGGGCTGACCGCGCCCAGCGGCCTGTCCCAGCAGCGGCTGATCGGCGCCGCGCTGGCCGACGCCGCCCTGACCGGCGCCGACGTGGACCTGCTGGAGGCCCATGGCACCGGCACCTCGCTCGGCGACCCGATCGAGGCCGACGCGATCCTCGCCACCTACGGACAGGACCGCGATGTCCCGCTGTACCTGGGCTCGCTGAAGTCGAACATCGGCCACACCCAGGCCGCGGCCGGCGTCGCCGGCGTGATCAAGGCGGTCCAGGCCATGCGGCACGAGGTGCTGCCGCGGACCCTGCACGCCAACGTCCCGACCTCCCGCGTGGACTGGGAGTCGGGCCGGGTGGAGCTGCTGACGCAGGCTCGCGAGTGGCCGCGCGCCGACCGGCCGATCCGCGCCGCGGTGTCCGCCTTCGGCATCAGCGGCACCAACGCCCACGTCGTCCTGGAGGAGGGCGAACGGACCCCGACCGCCCTGGTGTTCACCGGCCAAGGGGCGCAGCGCCCCGGCATGGGCCGCGAACTGCATGCGCGGTTCCCGGTGTTCGCGCGCGTCCTCGACGAGGTGTGCGCCGCGTTCGACGCCCACCTGGACCGGCCGCTGAAGGAGCTGATGTTCGACGAGGGGCCGGACGCCGCGGCCGTCCTCCACCAGACCCGTTACACCCAGCCGGCGCTGTTCGCCTTCGAGGTGGCGCTGGCCGCGCTGGCCGCCGACCAGGGGCTCGGCGCCGACCTGCTCGCCGGGCACTCCATCGGCGAACTCGCCGCCGCCTACGTGGCCGGGGTGTTCTCGCTGGAGGATGCGGCGAAGCTGGTGGCCGCCCGCGGCCGGCTGATGCAGCGGGCCCGTTCCGGCGGCGCGATGATCGCCGTGGAGGCCTCCGAGGCGGAGGTCGCCGGGACCCTGGTCGACGGGGTCGTGGTGGCCGCGGTGAACGGCCCGGTGTCGGTGGTGATCGCCGGCGACGCGGAGGCCGCCGAGACCGTCGCCGCCGGGTGGCGGGAGCACGGCCGCCGGGTCACCCGGCTGACCGTCAGCCACGCCTTCCACTCCCCCCACATGGACGAGGTGCTCGACGAGTTCCGGTCGGTGGCCGAGACCGTCGGCCACCGGCCGCCGCGGATCCCCGTGATCTCCACCGTGACCGGGCGCCCGCTGCCCGCCGACCCCTCCGGGTACGCCGAGCACTGGGTCACCCAACTCCGCGGCACCGTGCGGTTCCACGACGCCGTGACCGCCCTGCGCGAGGCCGGTGCCGGCCTGTTCGCCGAGATCGGGCCGTCGGCCGCGCTCACCCCGCTGGTCAGGTCCGCCGGCGTGCGGCGGGCCGTCCCGCTGGGCCGGTCCGCCGGGTCCGAGGCGGAGGTCCTCACCGCGGGCCTGGCCCGGCTCCGGGGCGAGGAGCCGACGCACCCGTTCCGCCGCGACCGCTACTGGCTGCCGCCGCGCGCGGCGCGCGGCGGCTCGGGGCACCCGCTGCTCGACTCGGTCGTGGAACTCGTCGACCGGGACGAGGTGGTGCTCGCCGGCACCGTCTCGGTGGCCGACCACCCGTGGCTCGCCGGCCACGTGGTCGACGGTGCGGTCCTGCTGCCCGGAACGGCGTTCCTGGAGCTGGCGCTGTTCGCCGGCGAGCGGGTGGGCCTGTCCGGGGTGGCGGACCTGACGCTGGAGAGCCCGCTGGAGCTCCCCGCCGCCGGTTCCGTACAGCTCCAGGTCACCGTGCACGAGCGGCAGTTGGCGATCCACTCGCGGCGCGACGGCGAACCGGGGTGGACCCGGAACGCGTCCGGGCTGCTCGACGGCGACGCGGCCGCGGAGCCGGACGCGGCGGACCGGCTGGAGTGGCCGCCCGTCGGCGACCCGCTGCCTGTCGACGACGCGTACGAGCTGCTCGGCGAACGCGGCTACGCCTACGGCGGCGTGTTCCGCGGGCTGCGGGCGGTGTACCGCGACGGCGACACCGCGTACGCCGAAGTCCGCTTCCCGGACGGGCACTTCGCCGCGGACTCCTGCTTCCTGATGCACCCGGCCCTGATGGACGCGGTGCTGCACCCGATCGTGCTGGGCCTGGTCGACGGCGGGGAGGGGACGCGCCTGCCGTTCGCGTGGAGCGGGGTGCGCCTGCACCCGGGCGCCACCGGCGGCACGGAGTTCCGCGCCCGGATCCGCCCGGCCGGCGGCGACAGGTACGAGCTGCTGCTCGCCGACGCGACCGGGGAGCCGGTGGCCACCGTCGACGGCCTGGCCTTCCGGGCGTCGGCGCGCACCGACGCCGTCCCGATGTACGAACTGGCCTGGCAGCCCCCGGGCACCCCAGCGGCGGACGCCGACGGCCCGCTCCGGCCCACCGTGGTCGAGGTGGCCCCGGCCGACGGCCCGGCGGCCGCGGCCGCCGCCGCCCTCGCCGCGGTCCGGGACTGGGCGGCCGCGAGCCACGACCAGGGCGAGCGCCTGGTCCTCGTCACCCGGGACGCGGTCGCGGCCGCACCGGGGGATGCCGTGGCCGACCCGGCCGCCGCCGCGGTGTGGGGCCTGGCCCGCACCGCCCAGAGCGAGTACCCCGACCAGATCGTCGTGCTGGACCTCGCCGGCACCGCCCCCGCCGTGGACACCGTCGAGGCGGCCGTACGGACCGGGGAGCCGCAGCTCGCCGTCCGCGACGGCGCGCTCCTGGTGCCCCGGATCACCAGGGCCGCCCAGGCCCCCGAGGGCGCCGCGGCCGACGGGACCGGACTCGGCTGGAACCCCGGTGGCACGGTCCTGATCACCGGCGGCACCGGCGGGCTGGGCGCGCTGATCGCCCGGCACCTCCACCACCGGCACGGGCTGCGGAACCTGCTGCTGGTCAGCCGCCGCGGCCCGGACGCGCCCGGCGCCGCCGCCCTGGCGGCCGAGCTGGACGGCGTGCGCATCGCCGCCGTCGACGTGACGGACCGGGCCGCGCTGGCCGCGCTGGTCGACGGCCTGCCGGCCGACGCGGCCCTGACCGCGGTGGTCCACACCGCCGGGGTGCTCGACGACGCCACGATCCCGGCGCTGACCGAGCAGCGCGTCCGCACGGTCATGGCCGCCAAGGCCGACGCCGCCCGGCACCTGCACGAGCTCACCGCGGACCGGGAGCTGGACGCCTTCGTCCTGTTCTCCTCGATCTCCGGCCTGCTCGGCACCGCCGGCCAGGCCAACTACGCGGCCGCCAACACCTACCTGGACGCGCTGGCCGCGCACCGCCGCGCCCTCGGCCTGCCCGGGACCTCCCTGGCGTGGGGCCTGTGGGAGGAGGGCATGGGGCAGTCCCTGGGCGCCTCCGACCTGGGCCGCTGGACCCGGTCCGGCGTGGCACCGCTCACCGCCGCGCAGGGTCTCGCCCTGTTCGACCGGGCCCTGTCGCGGGAGACGGCGGACACCACGGGCGCGACGGACACCACGGGCACGACCACCGCCCTGCCCGTCCCGGCCGTCCTCCAGCCGTCGCTGCTGTCCGCCACCGACCCCGTACCGCCCCTGCTGGCCGCCCTGGTCCGGCGCCGCCGCAAGCCCGCCGGCACCGCCGCGGCGGCCGGACGCGCCGGACGGACGCTGACGGCGAAGCAGGCCGAGGAGCTCGTCCGAACGACCACGGCCGCGGTGCTCGGCCTGCCCAACCCCGGCGCGCTCGACATGGGCAGGGCGTTCCGCGAGCAGGGCTTCGACTCCCTGGCCGGCGTCGACCTGCGCAACCGGCTGATCGCGGCCACCGGCCGGCGGCTCCCGGCCACCCTGGTCTTCGACCACCCCACCCCGCAGGCCCTGGCCTCGTTCCTCGCCCAGGACCCGGACGGCGGACCGGACGAGCGGGCGGCCGGCGGCGCGCGGCGGCGCGCGAACCGCGGCCGGACCGACGAGCCGATCGCCATCGTCGGCATGGCCTGCCGCTTCCCCGGCGGCGTCCGCTCGGCCGACGACCTGTGGCAGCTGGTCCTGGACGGCCGGGACGCGATCTCCGAGTTCCCCGTCAACCGCGGCTGGGACCTGGACCGGCTGTACCACCCCGACCCGGACCACCTCGGCACCAGCTACACCAGGAGCGGCGGGTTCCTGCACGACGCGGACCTGTTCGACGCCGCGTTCTTCGACATGTCCCCCCGCGAGGCACTCGCCACCGACCCTCAGCAGCGACTGCTGCTGGAGACGGCGTGGGAGACCTTCGAGGACGCCGGCATCGACCCGACGGGCCTGCGCGGCAGCCGCACCGGTGTGTTCACCGGCGTGATGTACGACGACTACGCCTCGCGGCTCCCGGCCACCCCGCAGGAGGTGGAGGGCTTCCTACTGGCCGGCAACACCTCCAGCGTGATCTCCGGGCGGCTGGCGTACAGCTACGGCCTGGAGGGCCCGGCGATCACCGTCGACACCGCGTGCTCGTCCTCGCTGGTCGCCCTGCACCTGGCCGCGAACGCGCTGCGCTCGGGCGAGGTGGACCTCGCGCTGGCGGGCGGCGTCACGGTCATGTCCGGCCCGGGCACCTTCGTCGAGTTCTCCCGGCAGAAGGGCCTTTCCGAGGACGGCCGGTGCAAGTCCTTCTCGGCCGACGCCGACGGCACCGGATGGTCGGAGGGCGTCGGCCTGCTGCTGGTGGAGCGCCTGTCCGACGCCCGCCGCAACGGGCACCAGGTGCTGGCGGTGCTGCGCGGTTCCGCGGTGAACTCCGACGGCGCCTCCAACGGCCTGACCGCCCCGAACGGGCCCTCGCAGGAACGGGTGATCCGCGCCGCCCTCGTCGACGCCGGCCTGAACGGCGCCGACATCGACCTGGTCGAGGCGCACGGCACCGGCACCCGGCTCGGCGACCCGATCGAGGCCCAGGCCCTGCTGGCCACCTACGGGCAGGACCGCGAACAGCCCGTACGCCTGGGCTCGCTGAAGTCGAACATCGGGCACGCCCAGGCCGCCGCCGGCGTCGGCGGCGTGATCAAGATGGTCCAGGCGATGCGGCACGGCATCCAGCCCCGCACCCTGCACCTGGGCACGCCGTCGCCACACGTGGACTGGTCCGCGGGCGCGGTCGAGCTGCTCGGCGAGCAGCAGGAGTGGCCGGCCCTCGGCCGCCCGCGGCGCGCCGCAGTGTCCGCGTTCGGGATCAGCGGCACCAACGCCCACGTGATCCTGGAGGAGGCCGGGCCGTCCCCGGCTCCCGCCCGGACCTCCGGGACCCGCCCTGGCGAGGAGCCCGGCGCCGCCGCGCCGGTGCTGCCGCTGGTGCTGTCGGCCCGGACCGACCGGGCACTGCGCACCCGGGCCGCGGAGCTGCGCGCCCACCTGGACGCGCGGCCGGAGCTCGGCCTCGCCGACGTCGCCGGCACGCTCGCCGGGCGGCGCGCCCTGCTGGAGCGGCGGGCCGTGGTCCTCGGCTCCGACCGGGAGTCCGTGCTGCGCGGCCTCGACGCCGTCGCGGCGGGCACCGCCGCGCCGGGCGTGGTCCAGGGACACGGCACCGGCCGCGGCGCCACCGCCTTCCTGTTCACCGGACAGGGCGCCCAGCGGGCCGGGATGGGGCGCGAACTGTACGAGCGGTCCGACGTCTTCCGCGCCGCGCTCGACGAGGTGGCGTCCCACCTCGACCCGGTGCTCGACCGGCCGCTGACCGCCGTCCTGTTCGCCGAGCCCGACACCGCCGACGCGGCGCTGCTCGACCAGACCGCGTACACCCAGGCCGCGCTGTTCGCGGTCGAGGTGGCGCTCCACCGGTTCGCCGAGCACCACGGCGTCACCGCCGACTACCTGCTCGGCCACTCGGTCGGCGAGGTGGCCGCGGCGCACGTGGCCGGCGTGTTCGACCTGCCCGACGCCTGCCGGCTGGTCGCCGCCCGGGGTGCCGCCATGCAGTCCGCCCGCGACGACGGTGCGATGGCCGCGCTGGAGGCCTCCGAGGAGGAGGTGCGCGAGTCGCTGGTTCCCGGCGCGGCGATCGCCGCGGTGAACGGCCCCCGGGCCGTGGTGGTGTCCGGCGACGAGGGCGCCGTGACCGCGCTGACCGCGCACTGGTCCGGCCTCGGCCGGCGGACCCGGCGGCTCTCGGTCAGCCACGCCTTCCACTCGCCCCACATGGACGGGGTGCTCGCCGGCTTCCGCGCCGCGCTGGACACCGTCGTCTTCCACGAGCCGCGGATCCCGGTCGTCTCGAACGTCACCGGCGAGATCGCCACCGCCGAACAGCTGGCCTCCCCGGACTACTGGGTGACCCATGTCCGGGAAGCCGTACGGTTCCTCGACGGGGTGCGCACCCTGCGCCGCGGCGGGGTCACCGAGTTCGTCGAGCTCGGCCCGGACGGCGCGCTGACCGCGATGGTCGGACAGGCCGTCGCGGACGAGGACGGGGACGCCGACCCGAGCATCGGCACCGCGGTACCGATGCTGCGGTCCGGACGCGGGGACGTGGAGACGGCCTTCTCCGCGCTCGGCGCCCTGCACCTGAGGGGCGTGCCGGTCGACTGGTCGGCGGTCCTTCCGACGACCGGGCCCGTCCCGCTGCCGCGGTACCCGTTCCAGCACCGCCGGTACTGGCTGGAGACCCCGTCCTCGGAGCATCCGCTGCTGGACACCGCGGTCACCCTCGTCGACGGCGCCACCGTGCTGACCGGTGAGATCGGTGCGGGCGGCTGGATCGGCGACCACCGGATCCGCGGCGAGGTCCTGGTCCCCGGCACGGCGCTGCTGGACATGGCGCTGCACGCCGGGTCCCGGGTGGACTGCCCGACGGTGGCCGAACTGACCCTCACCACCGCGCTGGCCGTACCGGACGGCGAAAGGGTGACGGTCCAGGTCCGGGTCGAGGCCCCGGAGCCGGACGGCAGCCGCGCGCTGCTGATCCACTCCCGCCCGCGGGCCGCCGGTGACCTCGCCGAGTGGACCCGGCACGCCCACGGCGTCCTCGCCCCCGGGCGGCGGGCGGCCCCGGCCGCCGCCGAACCCGTGGGCGAGGAGGCCGACCTGACCGGCGTCTACGAGCGGCTCGACGGGCACGGCTACCGGTACGGCCCGGCGTTCCAGGGCCTGCGGTCGGTGCGCCACACCGGCGAGGACCGCTTCGTCGAGGTGGAGCTGCCGCAGCGCCACCGGAGCGAGGCGGCCCGCTACGGCGTGCACCCGGCCCTGCTCGACGCGGTGCTGCACGTGCTGCTCCCCGGCGTCGTCGACCCCGCCGCCCCGGCGGTCCTGCCGTTCTCCTGGACGGGGGTCACCCGGTACGCGACCGGCGCGACGGCCCTGACCGCGCGGGTCACGGTCCGCGGCGGCACGGCGGGCCTGGCGGTCCACGACCGCGACGGTCGGGCGGTGCTGACGGTCGACGAGCTGGCGCTGCTGTCGGTCGGCGGCAGCCATGCGCCGGCGGGCCTGCACACCGTGTTCTGGCGGGACGCCCCCACCCCCGGGGCCGGCCTCGAACCGGCCGTCCTGCACCGGGTGGCGGCCGTGGCCGACGGCCCGGAGCAGGACGTCCCGACGAGGGCGAAGGCCCTGGTGCACTCCGTCCTCGGCGAACTCCGGGCGGTCCTCGCCGAGGACGACGGGCGCCGCCACGCCTTCGTGATCACCCCGGACCTGGCGCACGCCGCGATCCGTGGCCTGGTGCGCAGTGCCCAGGCGGAGAACCCGGGCCGACTGGTGCTCGTCGAGGCCGACGAAACCGCCGACGCGGCGCAGGTGGAGACCGCACTGCGGACACCCGAGCCGGAACTGGCGCTCCGGGACGGCCGGATCCTGGTGCCGAGGCTGGCCCGCCCGGCCGGCACCGCGGCGGACGCCCCGGCCGGCACCGCGGCCCTGACCGCGGGCCCGGTGCTGATCACCGGCGCGACCGGCACCCTCGGCACCGTCCTGGCCCGGCACCTGGTCGTCCGGCACGGGGTTCGGCGCCTGGTGCTGCTCAGCCGCCGCGGCGAGGCCGCGCCCGGCGCGGCGGACCTGCGGGACGAACTGACCGGCCTCGGCGCCGAGGTGAGCCTGGTGGCCGCCGACGTGACCGACCGGCAGGCCCTGGAGCGGGTGTTCGCCGCCCACGCGCCGACCGCGGTGGTGCACACCGCGGGAGTCGTCGCCGACTCCACGATCGCCGGGCTGACCGCCGAGCGGATCGACGCGGTGCTCAGCCCGAAGGTGGACGCGGCCTGGCACCTGCACGAACTGGCCGGGGACCGGCCGCTGTTCCTGTACTCCTCGGTCGCCGGGCTGCTCGGCACCGCGGGCCAGGCGAACTACGCGGCGGCCAACACCTTCCTGGACGCCCTCGCCGAGCACCGCCGCGCCCTGGGCCGTCCCGCGGTCTCGCTGGCCTGGGGCCTGTGGGCGCAGACCAGCACCATCTCCGAGGGGCTGACCGACGCCGACGTCCGGCGGCTGGCCCGCTCGGGCCTGCGTCCGCTGGACACCGCGGAGGGGCTGGGCCTGTTCGACGCCTCCCTCGGCGCGGCCGCCGGCGACGGTGCCGCGGTGCTCGCCCTGACCCGGTTCGACCGCTCCGCGCTCCGCGGCCGCACCGACCTCCCCGGGATGCTGCGTGACCTGGCCGGACCGGCCGCGGCCACCCCGGCGGCCGTACCGGACGGCGAATCCGGCCTGCCGGGTGCGCAGACGCCCGGGGCCGGCGGCGCCGACCTGCGGGAGATCATCCGCGACCAGATCGCCGCGGTGCTCGGCCACGCCGACCCGGCCGAGGTCGAGGAGGAACGTTCGTTCAGCGAGCTCGGCTTCGACTCGCTCACGGCCGTCGAGCTGCGCAACCGGCTCGGCGCCGCGACCGGCCACCGACTGTCCGCGACCGTGGTGTTCGACCACCCCACCCCGGCCGCGCTGACCGAGCACCTGCTCGCTCTCGCCGCGGCCGGGGAGCGGCCGCTGCCCCCGGCGGCCGCGAGCCGGCCGGCGACGGACGGGAACCTCGACGAGCCGATCGCGATCGTCGGCATGGCCTGCCGGTACCCGGGCGGGGTCGCTTCGCCGCAGGACCTGTGGCAGCTGGTCGCCGACGGCCGGGACGCCACCTCGGAGTTCCCGGTGAACCGCGGCTGGCCGGCCGGGCTGTACCACCCCGACCCGGACCACCCGGGCACCTCCACCACCCGCCGGGGCGGGTTCCTGCACGACGCGGACCGCTTCGACGCCGAGTTCTTCGGCCTGTCGCCGCGGGAGGCGCTCGCCGTGGACCCGCAGCAGCGGCAGCTGCTGGAGACCACCTGGGAGGCCGTGGAGCAGGCCGGGCTGGACCCGCAGTCCCTGCGCGGCAGCCGGACCGGCGTGTTCGTCGGGGTCATGTACAGCGACTACGGCTCCCGGCCGAACCTGCCGCCGGAGGGCGTGCAGGGCTACCTGTACAGCGGCAGCGCCGGCAGCATCGCCTCCGGCCGGCTGGCCTACACGTTCGGGTTCGAGGGACCGACCCTCACCGTGGACACGGCGTGCTCGTCGTCGCTGGTCGCGGTGCACCTGGCCGCGAGCGCGCTGCGCCGCGGCGAGTGCGGGCTCGCGGTGGCGGGCGGCGCGACCGTGATGGCCACGCCGACGCCGTTCGTGGAGTTCTCCCGGCTGCGCGGGCTGTCCGACGACGGCCGGTGCAAGTCCTTCTCCGACGACGCCGACGGCACCGGATGGTCCGAGGGCGCCGGCATGCTGGTGCTGGAGCGGCTGTCGGACGCCCGGCGCAACGGGCACCGGGTGCTCGCCGTGCTGCGCGGCTCGGCGGTGAACTCCGACGGCGCCTCGAACGGGCTGACGGCTCCCAACGGTCCCGCCCAGGAACGGGTGATCCGCGCCGCGCTCGACTCGGCCGGCCTGGCCCCGGCCGACGTCGGCCTCGTCGAGGCGCACGGCACCGGAACCAAGCTGGGCGACCCGATCGAGGCCGAAGCCGTGATCGCCGCCTACGGACGCGACCGGGAGCAGCCACTGCTGCTGGGGTCCCTGAAGTCGAACCTCGGGCACACCCAGGCGGCGGCCGGCGTCGGCGGGATCATCAAGGTCGTGCAGGCCATGCGGCACGGGATCGCCCCGGCCACCCTGCACGTCGGCACCCCGTCCCGGCACGTCGACTGGTCCGGGAGCGGCGTCGAGCTGCTGACGGAGGCCCGCCCGTGGCCGCGCGGGGCCCGGCCCCGCCGGGCCGGGGTGTCCTCCTTCGGGTTCGGCGGCACCAACGCCCATGTGATCGTCGAGGAGGCCGAGGCCGTCCCGGCCCCGGTCTCCGCGACACCGGCCGGCCCCGCGCCGGCCCCGGTCCCGTGGGTGCTGTCCGCCCGGACCGAGCAGGCGCTGGCCGAGCAGGCGCAGCGGGTCGCGGACCTGTCCACCGCGGACGAGGCGTACACCCTGGCCACCCGCGCCGCCCTGCCGTACCGGATCGCGGCGGCCTGCCCGGCGGCACTGCGGGACGCCGTACCGGTCCGGGCGGCGGGCGGCCGACTGGCCTTCGCGTTCACCGGACAGGGCGCGCAGCGGATCGGCATGGGCCTCGGACTGGCCGCCGCGCACCCGGTGTTCGCCTCGGCCTTCGACGAGGTCTGCGCCCACTTCGACGCCACACTGCGGGCCACGGTCCGGGCGGCGATCGCCGACGGGGACGGCCTGGACGAGACCGGCACGGCACAGCCCGCGCTGTTCGCCGTGGAGGTCGCGCTGTTCCGCCTGGCGGAGTCGTGGGGGGTCCGGCCCGACGTGGTGTTCGGCCACTCGGTCGGCGAGCTGGCCGCCGCGCACGTCGCGGGCGTGCTGTCGCTGCCCGATGCGGCCCGGCTGGTCGCCGCCCGCGGCGCCCTGATGCAGGCCCTGCCCCGCGGCGGCGCGATGGTCGCCGTCGAGGCGGCCGCCACCGAACTGGACGGCACGAAGCTGCCCGCCGGGGTGGCGGTCGCCGCGGTCAACGGCCCCGCCTCGCTGGTGCTGTCGGGCGCACAGGAGCCGCTGCTGGCCTTCGTCGAGGAGCGGTTCGCCGGCCGGCGGACCAAGCGGCTGTCCGTCAGCCACGCCTTCCACTCCCCGCTGATGGAGCCGATGCTGGCCGGGTTCCGGAAGGTGGCCCGGGAGCTCACGTACCACGCCCCGGTGATCCCCGCGATCTCCACGGTCACCGGTCGGTCCGCCGGGGAGTGGACCGACCCCGAGTACTGGGTGAACCAGGTGCGGGCCACCGTCCGGTTCCACGAGGCGGTGGAGACCGCCCGGGACGAGGGCGTGCGCACGGTGCTGGAGGTGGGCCCCGACGCGGTGCTCACCGGCATGATCGCCGCCGGTTTCCCCGCCGACGAGCCGGACGCCCCGGTCGCCGTACCGCTTCGGCGGCACGGCCGGCCCGAGGCGGACGGCGTCGCGGGCGCGCTCGGCGCCCTGTTCACCCGGGGCGTCGGGATCGACTGGAGCGCGGTGTTCCCCGGTGCCGGACCGGCCGACGTGCCCACGTACGCCTTCCAGCGCAAGCGGTTCTGGCTCGCCCCGGCCGGCCGGACCGATGTGGCCGGTGCCGGGCTGCGCTCCGCGGAACACCCGCTGCTGGGTGCGGCGGTCGACCTCGCCGCGGGCGCCACCGGCGAGGGCGGCGCCACCGTGTCGACGGGCCGGCTGACCCTGGCGGGGCAGCCGTGGCTCGCCGACCACCGGGTGCGGGGCGTCGTCCTGGTCCCCGGCACGGCGCTGGTGGAACTGGCCGCATCGGCGGGCGACCTCGCGGAGTTCACCGTCACCGAACCAGTCGTGGTGCCGGAGTCCGGCGCCCTGGTCCTCCAGCTGGTGGTCGACGGCGGCGACGTCACGCTCTGGTCCCGGAGCGGGGACGCCGGTCCGGACGGCCCCGGGTGGACCCGGCACGCCGTCGGCACCCTGGCACCGGAGACGTCCGGGACCGTCCCGGAGGCCGAGCCCTGGCCGGACGGGACCACGGAGATCGACCTGACCGGGCTGTACGAGCGGGTGGCGGAGCACGGGTACGCGTACGGCCCCGCCTTCCGGGGGCTGCGGGCGCTGCACCGGCACGGCGAGGAGCTGTTCGCCGAGGTCGTCGCCCCGGCGGAACCGGCCCTGCCGACCGCGGGGTTCGCCGCGCACCCGGCACTGCTGGACGCGGTCCTGCACGCGCTGCTGCCCGGCGTCGCCGACGACGACCGGCCGGCCGCCCTGCCGTTCGCCTGGAGCGGGGTGCGGTTCCACGCGGCCGCGGGGGCCGACGGTACGGTCCTGCGGGCCCGGATCACGCCCACGGGTCCGGACACGGTGCGCCTGCTGGTCTGCGGCGAGGACGGCCGGGTCCTGGCCGAGGTCGACGAGTTGGTGCTGCGTCCGCTCACCGGCCTCCCGGCCCCCGTGGCCGGCGAGAACCTGCTGTACACCCCCGTCTGGCGCCGGCCGGACGCGTCCGGTCCGGTGGCCGACGGCACCGGGCACACCGTGGTGCAGGCCGAGGCCGGCCCGGGTGACCTGCCCCAGCGGGCCCGCCACGCCGTCCATCACACCCTCGGTGTGCTGCGCGACCGGCTGGACCGCGACACCGGCGGACGGCTCGCCGTGGTGGTCGGCTCCGACCTGGCCCACGCCGGCGTCCGGGGCCTGGTCCTCAGTGCCGCGACCGAACACCCCGGCCGGTTCCTGCTGGTGGACCACCCGGACTGGGACGGCTCGGGCGACGTCCGGGACGCCGTACGGGAACTCCTGGCCACGGCCGGGGACCTGGACGAGCAGCAGGTCCGGGTCCGGGACGGGGAGTTCCTCGTCCCGCGGCTGGCCCGGTACCGGCGGTCGGCGGACACCCGGCCGGAGGAGGCGGAGCCCACGGCGGGGGCGCACGCCCCGGCCGGTGCGGCGCTCCCCTGGCGCGAGGGCACCGTGATGATCACCGGCGCGAGCGGTGCGCTGGGCGCGGAGCTGGCCCGGCACCTGGTGGCGGAGCACGGCGCCCGTTCGCTGCTGCTGGTCAGCCGGAGCGGGACGGCCCCGGAGATCGCGGGTGCCGGTGACGGCGTCGAGATCACCGCGGCGGCCTGCGACGTCGCCGACCGCGCGGCACTGGCCGCACTCGTCGCCCGCCACCGGCCCGTGGCCTTCGTGCACGCCGCCGGGACGCTGGACGACGGCACGCTGGACGGGCTGACGCCCGAACAGGTCGACGCTGTGCTGCGGCCCAAGATCGACGCCGCCTGGCATCTGCACGAGGAGGCCGGTGACCGGCCCCTGGTGCTGTACTCCTCGATCGCCGGGCTGCTCGGCACCGCCGGGCAGGCGAACTACGCGGCGGGGAACACCTTCCTGGACGCCCTGGCCGAGTACCGCACCTCCCGCGGCCTGCCGACGGTCTCGCTGGCCTGGGGGCTGTGGGAGACCGGGATGGGCGACGGGCTGTCGGGGGCGGACCTGAGGCGGATCCTCGCGCTCGGGCTGCGTCCGGTCGCGGTGCCGGAGGCGCTGGCCGCCTTCGACGCCGCCACCGCGGAACTCACCGGCCCGGCGGCCGACGGCGGCCGGAACGCGGTGTTCGCGGTGACCGGCGTCGACCGGGCCGCCCTCGGCGCTGCCCCGAACCCGCCCTCGGTGCTCCGGGATCTCGCGCCCCGGCCCGCACCGGCCGCCGCCACGCGCGGCGGAGCGGCCCGGCCGGCGGCGCAGCAGTCGGCGGACATCCCGTGGGACCGGCCGGGGGCCGCGCTCGAACTGGTCCGCCGTGAGGTCGCGGCCGCCCTCGGGCACGACGGAGTGTCGGCGATCGCCTCCGACGCGCCGTTCACGGACCTCGGATTCGACTCGCTGACGGCGGTGGAGCTGCGCAACCGGCTGACGGCGCTCACCGGCGAACGCCTGCCGACCACGCTGGTGTTCGACCATCCGACGCCGGCCCTGCTGGCCGAGCGGCTGCGCGCCATCGTGGCGGCCCGTCAGGCCGCGCCGCTCCTGGACCGGCTGGAGGCGCTGATCGGTGACGGACGGCTCGGCCCGGACGAGCTGGACCGGCTCCGGCAGCTCGTCGGCGGCGCTCCGGCGGCCGGCGACGGCCGCGACGACCGGCTCGAGGAGGAGCTCAGGGACCTGGAGGACGCGGATGACGAGGACCTGTTCGCCATGGTCGACGACCTCGGGTGACCCGTCCCGTCCGGGGCCGCCGACCGGCTGACCCGCCGGTCGGGGCTCCGCTCCGGTCGGCCGGAAGGTGGCTGTTCCGCCGCATTCCGGCCGACCGGAGCAATTCCACCGAACGACCCAATCAATCACACATCCACTGCTAAGGTGCTGACTCATGGACAGGAATGGCGTCGACCAACTGGTCGGGAAATACATCGGGATCTGGAACGAATCCGACGGCCGGATCCGGCGGGAATTGATCGAAGAGGTATTCACCGCGAACGCGACGTACACCGATCCGAACATCGTGGCCCACGGCGCGGCGGCCATCGGCGACTACCTCGCCATGGCGCAGCACAACTTCACAGGAATGCTCTTCACCCTCGGCCCGGTCCTGACCCATCACGACGCCGTCCACTTCTCCTGGCAGGTCGGCCCCGCAGGGGGCGCACCCGTGGCGAGCGGATTCGACGTCGCCACCTTCGAGGGCGGCCGGATCAACCGGCTGTACGGATTCTTCAAGGGCTACTGACCCATTCGTCGGGCGCGTGGTCGCCGGGAAAGGAATTCGTCCCGACGACCAGCGGAAGCGCCCGCAGCAGACGCGCCCGCTTCGCCGAAGCGGAAGCGGGATCGCCGAAGATGCGGTGGAAGGTCCGCCAGGTCGACTCGGAGATGCAGTCCCCGATGGTCGCGATCAGGTTCTCGAAGAGCTGGCCGACGGCGTCGACCGACAGGGGCTCCAACAGGATCCGCGTACTGTTCAGCCGGCCCAGCCCCCACTGCGGGAACCTGCGGTGGAAGTCCTCGTTGGCGCAGGCCACGATCAGCAGCCTGCCGGACTGGCCGCTCGCGCCGAGGCCGTCGAAGAAGGCGAGGGTGGCCTCGTCGGCGAGGTGCAGGTCGTCCACCGCGATGACGACCGGGTGCTTGCGGGCGAGCGCGTGCACGAGGGCCTCCGCCTCGTGCACGTCGCTCGCCGCTTCCGGGCGGATCGGACCGGCCGCCTCGGGCGGGGCGAGCGGTCCGACCTCGCGGTGGAGCGACCGCAGTGGCTCGACGAACGCCGACGGGTCGATGCTCACCGACCTCCTCACCCGGTACTTCACGATGAGCGGAGCCGTCCGGGCCTTCTCCTCCAGCAACTGGCAGAACTCCATCAGGAGGCGGCTCTTCCCCGTCCCGTGGTCGCCGAGGACGGTCACCAGGTGTGGAAGGCTGCGCTGCTCGACCCGCTCGAAGGTCCGCTGCAGGATCTCCATCTCGTGGTCCCGGTCGATGAACGGCTTGGTCTCGACCGGGTACTCCACCGAGCGCGCCTCGGCGACCCAGTACGGCAGCTTGCCGGCCGCCATGGTCAGGTACGACACCTGGTCGAGGGTCAGCGACCTGGTGCGGTCGGACACCCAGATCATGCCGACCGGCACCTGCGGGAAGATCTCCCAGCACTGGTCCAGCAGCGTGCCGTTGGCCGATACCCGGCTCCGGCGGGGCGCAGGGTCGAAGTGCCGCTGGAGGTCGCCGGTCGCCACCATGGCCCGGATGGTGAGCCCGTGCCGGTTCTCGTCCGACACGTCGAGGCTGTCCCGCAGCAGCAGGGCGAGCTGGGTCGCCCGTGCCGCGCCCTTCCGCGGGTCGTCCAGGTCGAAGAGGGCGATCGTCGCGGAGCCCACGGAGGCCACGACCTCTCCCCCGCTGCACTCCACGCCCGCCCTGACCAGGGTGTGGATGCCGTCGAGGAGCTCGTCGACGCCGACGGGGTGCCCCGTCCCCGCCCCGGATCCGACGTGGGTCCGGACGATCATCACCGTCACCTCGCGCCGGTGCGACCGCGTCTGGGAGGACGCCTGGTCCCCCGGCCGGCCCGATACATCCAGCAGGCCGTACACGAGCCCGTCCTCGTCGGCGGGTTCGTACGGCGCGGGCCGGACACCCGCGTCGACCACCACCGGCCCGCCGGCCGACTCGGGTTCCTCCCCGGCGGTCTCGGCCCGGGAGAGCCCGTTCAGCGTCGAATCGTGCGACAGGATGCGCCGCTGCAGGTCCCGCAGCCACGGACCGGGCTCCAGGCCGAGCCGGTCGACGAGGTCGGTGTGCGTGCGGTGGTAGACGTCGAGCGCCTCGGTCTGGCGGCCGGACCGGTACAGGGCCAGCATCAGCAGCCCGCGGGCCCGTTCGCGCAGCGGTTCCGCCTCCACCATCTTCTCGATGCCGCTGATCACTTCACGGTGGTGGCCGCAGTCCAGTTTGGCTTCGAAGTACAGTTCCTGGGCGTCGATCCGCGCGTTCTCGACGATGTTCGACTCCGGCCAGACGATCCCGACCTCCGCGAGATCCGCCAGGACGTCCCCGCGCCACAGGTCCAGCGCGTCCCGCAGGATCGCGGCCGCCTCCGCCGGGAACCCGTTGGCCATCTTCTTGCGCCCGAGCTCCAGCTGCCGGGCGAAAACGTGCACGTCGACCGTGTCCTCGTCGATGTGGAGCAGGTAGCCGGGCGACCGCGTGATCAGCGCCGGATGCGGCTCGCGCTCCTGGAGCGACCGCAGGACCGACCTGAGCGACCACACCGAATTCTGGAGGATCTTCCTCGCCGTAATGGGCGGCTCACCGTCCGGCCACAGGGAATCCACTAATCGACTGGCCGCGACCGCCTGATTTGATTCGAGCAGGAGACGCCCCAGCAGCGCACGCTGCTTCACGCCCCCCAGAACGACTCTTTCGCCGTCCCGAACGATCTCCAACGGGCCGAGCACGCGAAACTGAATCATGATTACCCCCATGTACTCATGACCGGGAAAAGTCACGCCAAAAGCACAACGCCCACGGGCTGAAAGTAGTTCCGAACCGCACCCCACAGGGCCACCGATCGTGGCCTCACACGCTTATCCGCGCACCGCCGCGGGACCCGATCGCCGTCGCGAGCCCACCGACCCCACCCCTCGCGCGAGCCCATTTATAATCAGCAAAACTGTAGCACACAAGTGCCCCGGCACACAACGCTGATTCAACGGAACATTTGCCCCCACACTGCCCCGGCCTTTCCAGGGCTTTACCCTGCTCGACTTTCCCGGAATGCGGCAGTATTTCCAGGTTGCGATCCGCGTAGGCAGCCGTCCCGCTCCGTGCCACGGTGGCACTCCCACAGGTCACGGGCGGGCAGACCCGGTCCGGCTACGCGACGTGCCGGGGGGCGACAGGTCAGCCGAAGTCGAGCCGCTCTCGTCCGGGTTCGCTCCGAGGCCGGTGCGGCCGGCTCGGGACGCGGAACCGTGGGGCCATGACGCGGCCCCACCGGCCGCCGGGCGCGCGCCCCGGGTCGGATCGGCAACTGGGCGTCCGGGACTGGACCGAGGCCTGGGGCCGGATCCCCCCGCGCACCGGGATCGAGCGGCGTCCGTCCACCCGGCGGTCAGGGCCGAACTTCCACCCGGCAGTGGCCACAGGGAAGGGAATCCTCAGGAGTGGACGCGAGCCGCGACCATCTCGACGGAAATCTCCCAGCCGTTCTCGCGGCGTCGATCGAGGCCGGTCTGATCAATATGTCCAAGGGGTCGAGAACTCCCTGGCGGATTTCTCGCCGGATTATCCTCGGCGAATATTCTGAAGGGCGGCAGAATGCGGGGTGAAACGCTTCTCCCCCGCACTTCGGCATCCCGTGGCCTGGTCGAGCCGGTTCCAGCAGCCCGCACAGATTCCGCGAAGCTGCTTCTTCATGATGAAGCAGCTCCTGCCCGTGGCGGCTACAGCCACAGGCGGTCGGTCGGGAGATGGAAGGAAATTCCGGACAAGGACCAGGAAAGGTGGTTAGGGTTCCACTCATGACGGATTCGTATGCCGACCCGGGAACCCCGGACCACCGAAGTGCTGCGCGCTACCTGTGGTGGCTGACCATGAGTCAGCGCCGACGGGTGACAGGTGGTGCGGTGATCGGCACCCTCTGGATGGTCTGCCTCCTGCTGCCGCCGTACCTCATGCAGCGTGCGATCGACGACGGGCTCCAGCGGGGGAAGACCGGCGTCCTGGTCGGCTGGGTGGCCGCACTGGTCGGCGCCGCGCTGCTCAACGCATGGCTCGGCATCATACGCCACCGCATCATGACGCGGGTCCGGATGGACGCCACCTTCCGGACCATCAAGGTCGTGGTCGCGCACTCCACTCGGCTGGGTGCCGAACTGCCCCGAAAGGTGACGGCCGGCGAGGTGGTCGGCATCGGTGTGGGCGACGTCGCGCAGATGAGCCAGACACTGACGATCACCGGCCCGGGCGTCGGTGCTGTCGTCGCGTACCTGGTGGCGGCCGCGCTGCTGATGTCGGTCTCCGTCCCGCTCGCCCTCGTGGTCCTGCTGGGGGTGCCGTTGCTCGCGGTCGTGGTCGGGCCGCTACTGGAACGCCTCCAGGGCGCGGAGTCCGAGTACCGCGAGCAGCAGGGGGCGCTGACCGCCCGGCTCGGGGACATCGTCGGCGGCATGCGCGTACTCAACGGCATCGGCGGCAAGGAGATGATGGCCGGCCGCTACCTGCGCGGATCGCAGAACCTGCAGGCCGAGGGATACCGGGTCGGCGCCGTGACCAGCTGGATCCAGGCGCTCTCGGTCGGCCTGCCCGCCCTCTTCCTCGCGTTGGTGACCTGGCTGGCCGCCCGGATGGCCGCCGAGGGCACCATCACGATCGGCACGCTGGTCGCCGTCTACGGCTACGTCGCCGTCCTGGTGGTGCCGGTCTCCAACTTCATCGAGGGCGGATACGACCTCACCAGGGGTCTGGTGGCCGCCCGTCGGGTGGTCCGGATGCTCGACCTGAAGCCCGCCTTCGAAGACGCCGCAACACTCCGGCCAGTCCGTGACGAGCCCTCAGTCCTGTACGACGCGGACACCGGTGTGGAACTGCTCCCGGGTCGGCTGACCGCGATCGTGAGCGCTCGCCCGGCCGATTCCGCGGCCGTGGTCGACCGGCTCGGCCGGTACAGCGCATCCGCTGCGACCTGGGGCGGCGTGCCGCTCGCCGAGGTCGCCCTGGCCGAGATCCGCAGCCGGATCGTGGTGGCGGACAACGACGCCGACTTCTTCTCCGGCACGCTGCGCACCGTGGTCGGCGGCCGGTCCGAGCACACCGGCCCGTTCATCGCCCAGGCCGTCAGAGACGCCGCGGCGGAGGACATCGTGCGGGCACTGCCCGAGGGCCTGGACACCGTGATCCAGGCCCAGGGCAGCAACCTCTCCGGCGGTCAGCGCCAGCGGCTGCGGCTGGTCCGTGCCCTGCTGGCGGACCCGGAGGTGCTCCTGCTGGTCGAGCCCACCTCCGCCGTGGACGCC
The DNA here is from genome assembly GCF_044763205.1 of Kitasatospora sp. NPDC096204. Taxonomy (NCBI): domain Bacteria; kingdom Bacillati; phylum Actinomycetota; class Actinomycetes; order Kitasatosporales; family Streptomycetaceae; genus Kitasatospora; species Kitasatospora sp. NPDC096204. The sequence continues at coordinate 417,428 of NZ_JBIWFT010000001.1, read as the reverse complement.
CACACCGAGGCCGCCATGGCCGCTGGGCTACGCCGGGCGCGGACCGGGCGCACCACCGCCCTCACCTCGACCTCCCCCGTCCTCCTGGAGCAGGCCGACACCGTCTGCTACCTCGTCGACGGCCGTCTGGCGGCGGCCGGCCCGCACCAGGAACTGCTCGCATCGGAGCCCGGCTACCGCGCGCTGGTGGCCCGCGGCGACACCGCCACCGGGTCCACGCCCGCCGAGGAGGCCGTCCGATGACCGCTCAGACCGAGACCGCCCCCGGACGGCTCCCGATTGCCGGTCCCGCCGAGGTCCGCCGGGCCGCCGTGCGCCTGATGGGGCAGGACGGCCGTGCGGTCGCCGCGATGCTGACCCTCAACGGACTGGCCGCGGCCGCCGGTCTGGGCGGCCCCTGGCTGCTGGGCCGGATCATCGACGACGTCCGGGGCGGCGCCGGGGTCGGACACGTCGACCGACTCGCCCTCGGCATCCTCTGCTTCGCGCTCGCGCAGCTGCTCCTCGGCCGCTTCGCCCGCTACGCCGCTCACCGCTTCGGCGAGCGGACTCTGGCGCGGATCCGAGAGCGGTTCGTCGACCGCTCCCTCGCCCTGCCCGCTTCGGTGGCCGAACGCGCCGGCGCCGGTGACCTGCTGACGCGCGGCACCGCCGACGTCGCCACCGTCGGCACCACCCTGCGCGACGCCGGGCCGGAGGTCTCGGTGGCGCTCGTCCAGATCCTCCTGATCCTGGTCGCCATGCTCGCGGTCAACCCGCTGCTCGGTATCTGCGGGTTGCTCTGCCTCTCCGGGATCTGGTTCGCCACCCGCTGGTACCTGCACCGTGCACACGCGGGATACCTCGCCGAAGGCGCCGCCAACTCCGCGCTGATCGAGATCCTCACCTCCACCGCGGCAGGGGCCCGCACCGTCGAGGCCCTGGGCCTCCAGGACCGCCGGATCGCCGCCACGGCCGAGGCGGTGGAGCACTGCCGGGTCGCCCGTACCCACACCCTCAACCTGCGCACCGTCCTCTTTCCCGTGGTCGAGTTCTCGTACATCGCCCCGGTCGCGGGCATCCTGCTGCTCGGCGCCGCCCTGCGCGACACCGGCGCGGTCACCACCGGCGCGGTGGTCGCCTGTGCTCTCTACTTCTGGAAGCTCTCCGAGCCGCTGGACAAGGTCCTGCTCTGGCTCGACCAACTCCAGCGCAGCAACGCCTCCTTCGCCCGAGTCGAGGGCGTCGGCCAGGTGGACGCCCCGGCCGTGACCGGCGGCGGCCGGCCCGCGGACGACCGGATCGACGTGGTCGACGTCCGGTACGCCTACCAGGGCGAGCGGGACGTCCTGCACGGCGTCGACCTCACCGTCCGTCCGGGCGAGCGGCTGGCGGTCGTCGGCCCGTCCGGAGCCGGCAAGTCCACTCTGGGCCGGCTGCTGGCCGGGGTGCAGACGCCCCGCACCGGACGGGTGACGGTGGGGCAGGTACCTGTCGCCGAGCTCGACCCGGCCCAGTTGCGCCGACACGTCGTCATGGTCTCCCAGGAACATCACGTCTTCCTCGGCACCGTCCGGGACAACCTCCTGATCGCCGCGCCCGCCGCGGCCGACCAGGACCTGCACGCGGCGCTGGCCGCCGTCGACATCGACTGGGTGGACGAGCTGCCGGACGGGCTGGACACCGAACTCGGTGCCGGTGGGCTCCGCCTGGACGCTCAGCAGGCCCAGCAACTCGCCCTGGCCCGGGTGGTCCTGGCCGACCCGCACACGCTGATCCTGGACGAGGCCACCTCCCTGCTCGCCCCGACCACGGCCCGGCACACCGAGCGCTCGCTGGCGGCCGTGCTCAGGGAACGCACCGTGATCGCCATCGCCCACCGCCTGCACACCGCCCACGACGCGGACCGGGTCGCGGTCATGGAAGGCGGTCGGGTGACCGAACTGGGCAGTCACGAAGAGCTGTTGGCGGCCGGCGGCGGGTACGCCGCGCTGTGGAAGTCCTGGCACGGCGCCTGAGCGCGCCCCGCCCCTTCCCGTACGCCGGGTCAGGCGCCTCCGCCTTCCGGGAGTGGGGCGCCGGACTCCCGGAAGGAGTGGAGGCACCCGCCGTGCAGCTGCCGGGTAGCCGTCTTCACGCTCACAGGAGGTCCCCCACCGCCCGGGCCGGCTGACGCCTTGCGGAACGAGCCGGCGTTCTACCGGGTGCGCGGTTGGGCGGCCCGATCGGGTGCGCCCGGCCGGGCCCCGCCCTGGTGCCGGGGCCGGGCGGGGCGGGGCTGCGGACAGCGCCGGCGGCGCCGACAGCACGGACCGCTCTCACCGATCGCCGTCAACGGCAGGACCATCACGACCACCGCGGACGGCTGCTCGTCCACCACCTCGGCGGCCGGCGTCCCGCGGTGGCTCCCGTCCGGCTGATCGATCCCGCTACCGGGAACGGCCCGCGCGGCACGGAGAAAGCCCTCCATGCGCGAAGCGGGCCTCTCGGCCCACCCCGCCACACGAGGCCCGCCGACCTGGGGCCCGCCGACCGGTCGGGACCGCCCCCGACCGGCCGGCGAGACGTGCGGTCAGAGCGGCAGGCCCTGCCAGCCGCCGAAGCCGGTGGCCGAGGTGCCCGCACGGAAGTAGACGCGGCCGTCGGTGCCGACGGCGAACACGTGGAGGACGCCGTTTCCGTCGACGATCGCGGTCGGGTGCTCGTCCGCCATGACGGCGGCCGCTGTCGTCGTCGGCGCGTTCGTCACCCTGCCGCCCACGGCCCCCGCGTACGCGACCACCGGCTGCGGGCCGCTGGCTGCCGCGCCGGCGTCCGGCCCGAGCGCACCCCGGCCCGCGTCCTCGGCCTGGACCGGGAGTTGGGGCACCGCCATGAGCCTGGCCGGACCACCCGCCTCCTCGGGCGTGACGGGCCGGCAGACGCTGCGCATGGTCATCCACACCAGCATCGGCGGCAGCTCCGCCCGGATCCGCTTGGCGAACACCTTCAGCCCGGCCCCGGTGACCATCGGGCACGCCACCATCGCGGCCCAGGACGGGACCGCGGCCCGGAGCGGGAACCCGGCCACGGCAACCGCCGCGCCCGTCACCCTGACGTTCGGCGATCCGGCCAGGCCGTCATCCCGCCCGGCGGCGAGATCTACAGCGACCCCACCGCCTTCCCGGTCGCCGCGGACGAGAACCAGCTGGTCAGCCTCTGGATCCCCAACGGGATCACCACCGCGCCCTACCACCCCTACACGCTCACCACCTCCTACACCTCCGCTCCCGGCGACGGCGCCGACCACAGCCAGGACACCGACGGCGCCGACCTCCCGGCCAGGTACGACTACTGGGCCCCGGCCACGCCGACCTGATGGCCCGGGAGGACCCGACGGGCAACCTGTACCTGTGGCCCGGCAACGGGGACGGCACCTTCGGCAGCCGCGTCCTCGTCACCGACGGCTGGGGCCCGTTCTCCCAGACGCTCGCCGGGGACTTCCGCGGCACCGGCCACGCCGACCTCATCGCCCGCAACGACACCTACGGCGTCCTCGACGAATGGGTCAACACGGGCGGAGCCTCCTTCACACGCCCCTTCCGGCTCACCGACGGCTGGTGAACACCGAGGGGTGATCCGGGCGGTCGGCGCTGGTGAACGTCACGTCGGCGACCACCGCCCACACCATCGCGTCCCACTCGCCTTGGCCCTCGGTGAGCCACGGCCCCAGGTCGGGACGCTTCCCACCCCGGCCCCGAGCTCCCCGTCGCGCTGCTCCTGATGACCCCGGAACACCGGCCACTTGGGCGCCGCGCCGGTGGCCACGGCGGCGGCCGGCGCGGCGCGGTCGCGGGTGTCGACGGGGTCGATCGCGCGTTCGGCAAAGAGGTCCGGCGCGGCCACCGGGGCTTCCCGGACTCCTGTTCGGTGGCTGCGGCGAAACTGTTGAGCGATGAACAAAGGGATGTGACATATTATTGGGCCCGGTCGAATCCGGACGTATCGTCACGATTCCTCCCGGAGGGCACACCCTCACCCTCCTGAACCCCCGAACAACTCCTGGAGTCCCCCATGAGAGACCGCATACCATCCGCCAGCAGCGGGGAACGCCCGGCAGCCGAACGCCGGCCCCGGCGCCTGCCCGGCAGGGCGGTCCTCGGGGTTCTCGCCGCCTCGGCGCTCGCGTTCGCCCCGTCCGCGGCGCTCGTCGCCCCCTCGGCGTCGGCCGCTCCGACCGCGGACAAGGCCCCGGCGGGCAAGGCCGCTCGGGGGGCCGCCGCCCAGCGGCCGATCGGCCCGGCCCCGACGGTGGACCTGCTCGCGCACGGCAACCTCACCATGGCGTCCAACTCGGTGCTGACCTGCGACGACAGCGACGGCTCGGTCTGCAACGACACCGAGGGCACCAACAACAACCGCACCAAGTACGTGAAGACCGACCCGAACGCGCCCGGCAACAACGCGTCCTCCGCGCAGCTGGCGATCCCGGCCGGGTCCCAGGTGCTGTCGGCCCGTCTGTACTGGCAGTTCAACCCGACCAACACCAGCAACGCGGGCGGCACCTCAGGGGACATCAACACCGGCAACACGGTGTCCTGGAAGGTCCCCGGCGGCTCCTCCTACGAGCAGCTCACCGCCGACACCTACGACTGGTTCGACCAGCAGGTCGGCGGCAACCCGCCGGAGCCGCTGCTCGCCGGGGCGGGCGTGAAGGACGTCACCGCCCAGGTGAAGGCCGCCGGCCCGGGCAACTACACCGTCTCGAACATCCAGGCGTGCGCCGGACGTTCCTCCGCGCAGAACTACGGCGGCAACAACGTGGGCTGCTGGGGCGGCTGGTCGCTGGTGGTGGCCTACGAGAACCAGGCGGAGCCGCTGCGCTACCTCCAGGTCTGGGACGGCTTCCAACTGCTGCGCCACCCCGACAACCTGGCGACGCTCACCCTCTCCGGCATCCACACGCCCGCCACGGCCCCGCGGGCCACCATGGGGGTCACCGTCGGCGACGGCGACGCACCGATCCAGGGCGACCAGCTGCTGATCGGTTCCTCGACCGACAACCTGACGCTGCTGTCGATGCCCGGCCCCGCCGGCGCCGCCACCGACAACGCCTTCGCCGGCCGGATCGACCACGTCGCGGCGAACGGGACGGGCACCAACATCACGACCCGCGACCCCGCGCCGGTCAACAACTACGGCTACGACGCCCGGATGATCGACGTCACCGGCAAGATCCCCGCCGGCAGCACCCAGGCCGTGCTCCGGATCAACGGCGCGGGCGACGCGCTGCACCCGCAGGCGGCCTGGCTCGCCGTCGACGCGCTCGAACCGGATCTGCAGATCACCAAGGCCAACAAGCCGGCCGGCTCCACCACGAACAACCCGCCCGGCACCGTCGACCCCGGCGCCGAGATCACCTACACCTTCACCGTCGCCAACCGACGCAAGGACGGCAGCACCGCCGACCTCGACACCGCCACCGGCGTCACCCTGACCGACGTGCTGCCCACCGGCACCGGCTACGTCGACGGCTCCGGCCCCGGCTGCACCGCCGCCGGACGCAACGTCACCTGCACCGCCGCCGACCTCGCGCCGGGCGCCGAGACCACCGTCTCCTTCCGCGCCCGGGTCGACGCCGGGCTCGCGCCGGGCACCAAGCTCGACAACACCTCCTCGCTGGCCTACCGCGGCGCCCAGACCGGCCGCGACCAGCAGCGCACCAGCAACACCGTGCGCAACACCGTCTCCGAGCACGCCGGCTACCGGCTCGCCAAGACCGCCGACAAGGCCCAGGCCCTGCCCGGTGACACCGTGAAGTACCAGGTGGACATCACCAACACCGGGAACGCGCCGATCACCGGGCTGAACGTCACCGACGACCTGAGCGCCGTCCTCGACGACGCCACGTACAACGGTGATGCCACCGCCACCTCCGGCAAGGTGTCCTACGCCCAGCCGGTGCTCGGCTGGACCGGCGACCTGCCGGTCGGCGGCAGCGCCCGGGTGACGTACACGGTGAAGGTGAACGACCCGGCCGCCGGGGACCACACGCTGCGCAACACCGTGGTGTCCGACCGGCCCGGCGGCACCTGCCCGGTCGGCTCGACCGCCGGCGAGTGCACCGCCACGGTGACGGTGACCATGTCGACGCCGTCCCCGACGTCCTCGCCCTCGGCGACGGCGACCGGCAGCCCCAGCTCCCACCCGGAGCCCACCGGCACGCAGCAGCCGGGCGCCGGCGGTAACGGCGGCGGCGGCGGCGGCCTCGCCGCGACGGGCAGCCAGGTCGCGCTGATCGGCGGCATCGGCGCCGCCGTCGTCCTCGGCGGCGCGGCCCTCGTCCTCGCCTCCCGCCGTCGGAGCCACCGGCACTGACGCCCCGTTCCTGGATTGAAGGCGGCCCCACCGCGATTGGGCGGTGGGGCCGTTTCCCCTTTCCCGCCGGAGGAACCGACATGGCGCCCGGGCCCTCCGGCGGACCGGAGGGCCCGGTCTCCACAACCGCAGGACGAAGGGTGGGCTGGTCGCGCTGCCGCACCTTCGGCGATCGGCCGTCGACCGGTCCGTCAACACGCCGCCCCCGGGCGTCCAGGCACCCGGGGGCGGTCCCCGCCGGCGGCCGGCGACGGAAGTTCGAGGAGGGTTCTACGAGGAGTCGCGGGCGATCAGCTCGACGGTCATCAGGTCCCGGTTGAGCGGGGGTGCCTCCGGGTCGGAGACCACGCGGTCGACGAGCTCGGCCAGCTCCTCGCCGGACGGCAGCCTCATCCGGACCGAGCTCAGCCGGGGCCGCAGCAGCCGGGCGAGCAGCAGGTCGTCGGCACCGACCAGGGCCACCGCCCCGGGGACGTCCAGACCGGCGTCCTGCAAGGCGCGCAGGGCGAGCATCGCGTACTCGTCGTTGTAGCCGAACAGTCCGTCCAGGGCGAGTTCGCGGCACCGGACGGCGAGTTCGGCGGCGGACTCCTCGGTGTAGTCCAGCGGCAGCGGCTCGACCAGGGCACCGGAGCCCGCCGATGCGGCGGCGCTCCGGGCACCGGCCAGCCGGGGGCCACTGAAGAGGGCGAGCCCCGGGTCGGTCGGCATGACGACGCCGATCCGGCGGCGGCCACGGTCCAGCAGGTGGGCGACGGCACTGACGCCGACCTCACGCTGGTCCATGATCAGCGCGTGCGCGCCGGACACCGGTGGGGCCCCGAGGGTGAGCACCGCCCGGGTGCCGGAGCGCCGCAGGATCCGCACGCCGTCGGGGGTGAGCCCGGGCGTGAGGCAGAGCACGGCCGTGGGCCGGAGCTCGGCCCAGGCACGGGCGGCGTCCTCGCCGCCGCCCGGGGTGGAGCCGTGCAGGACCCCGGTGTAGCCCCGGCGGTTCAGGGCCTCCTGCAGCTCACGGTGGAAGCCGCTGAACAACGGGCCGATCGGTACGGCGGCGCCGGCCAGGAGCACCAGGCCCGTACGGCCGGCCCGCAGCGAGCGGGCCGCGGCGTGTGGGACGTAGCCGAGCCGGTCGGCGGCGGCCCTGACCTTGGCCCGCGTCTGCTCGCTGACCCGGCCGCCGGCCGTGTTGTTGAGCACGAAGGAGACCGTGGCGCGGGAGACGCCGGCCAGCCGGGCGACATCGGCGCTGGTGGGCGGCGGGGCGCTGGGTTCGGTGGGGTCTCTGTTCATAACGGTTCGAATCTTTTCACGGCCGGCTCTGGCCGTGGGGTGGAATCCCCTGCTAAACAGCTGGTTACACGAGTAACCGTTACACGTGTAACCTGATTCCAGATCCGCCGCCCGGTCCCCACCCGACCGCCGGGCACTCTCTCCCGGAGGGCAATGTGGCCCTTTCCCCCGCCCGCGACGTGCCGCAGGACGGCCCGAGAGTCCGTACGGACGACCCGGCGCCCGCCACCCGCGGCCTGCTGCCGCTGCTCTTCGCCGGCAACACGGCGATGTACGCGCTCTACCTCGGCATCGGCAGCGTGCTGCTACCGCTGCACATCGAGCACCTCGACCCGGCCTCCAAGGTGGCCAACCTCGGCCTGGTCAGCGGCGTGGCCGCGATCTTCGCCACCTTCTTCAACCCGTTCGCCGGTGCCCTGTCCGACCGCTCCGGCCGGCGCAACCCGTGGATCCTGGGCGGCGGCCTGGCCACGGTGGCCGCCATGGCCCTGCTCGGCAGCGTGAACTCGGTGCTGCTGGTCTGCATCGCCTGGTGCCTCGGCCAGGCGGCGATGAACTTCTACCAGGCCGCGCTCACCTCGGTGGTGCCCGACCGCGTCCCGGCGGAGCGCCGGGGCACCGCCTCCGCCGCCGTCGGACTCGGCCTGCCGGTCGGCTCCACCCTCGGCGTGCTGGCGGCCTCCGCCTTCTCCGACCGCATCGGCACCGGCTACCTCGTACTCGGACTGCTGGTCGCCCTGGCTGCCGCGCTCTTCAGCGGCCTCGCCCGCGAGCGCCGCATGCCCGCCAAGCAGCCCGCGCCGCTGCGCGAGCAGGCCGCGGCCTTCCTCGGCGTGCTGCGCGTGCCGGACTTCCGCTGGGCGTTCGTCGGCCGGGCGCTGCTGGTCCTGGGCTACTTCGCCGTCGTCGGCTACCAGCTGTACATCCTCCAGGACCACATCGACCTGCCCGGCGGCCTCTCCCCCGAGGGCGCGATCGCGATCCTCACCCCGGTCTCCTCGGTCGCCATGGCCGTCTCCACCGTCGTCGGCGGGGTGCTCTCGGACCGGCTGGACCGCCGCAAGCTGTTCGTCTCGCTCTCGGCGGCGCTCTCCGGGATCGCCCTGCTGATCCCGGTGATCAGCCCCACCTGGCCCGCCATGATCGTCTTCTCCGCCGTCAACGGCCTCGCGTTCGGCTGCTTCATGGCCGTCGACACCGCGCTGGTCACCATGGTGCTGCCCAAGGCCGAGGACGCCGCCCGCGACATGGGCGTCCTCAACATCGCCAACTCCGGGCCGCAGATCGTCGCGCCCTTCGTGGCCTCCGCCGTGGTCGGCCTCGGCGGCTACACCCCCCTGTTCCTGCTCGGCGCCGCACTCGCGGCGGCCGGCGCCCTGGCGGTCCGCCCGATCCGAGGCGTCCGCTAGCCCACGTTCCGGTCATTCACCAGAAAGGTTTCTCCTCTATGAAGCTGCACACCCACGAGTGGGGCACCGGAGACCGCGTCGCGCTCCTGGTGCACGGCATCATGTCCGACCACCGCACCTGGCGGCGGGTCGGCCCGGCCCTGGCCGAACGCGGCTACCGGGTCATCGCCGTCGACCAGCGCGGCCACGGGCTGAGCCCGCGCGGCACCGGCGGCACCCCGCAGGAGCGCTACGCCCTGGACGCCTACGCCGAGGACCTGGTCGAGACCCTGCCCGCCGGGGCCGAGCTGGCCATCGGGCACTCGCTCGGCGGCATCACCCTGCTGCGCGCCGTCGAGCGGCTGAAGCCGGCCCGCGCCGTCTACGTCGACCCGGGCTGGCAGTTCGCGCAGGCCGAGGGGGTCGACCCGGCAATGTTCGTGGAATTCCGCAACGCCACCCGGGACCAGGTCGCCGCCCTCAACCCGCGCTGGGAGGACGCCGACATCGACGTCGAGCTCGCCACCCTCGCCGCCTGGGACCCGGACTCCGCCCTGGCCATGCCCGGCCAGGAGTCCGGCCTGCCGACCGCCCCCGCCGTGCCCTCCCTGGTGGTCCTGGCCGACCAGAGCTTCCTGGTGAGCGCCTCGGACGCCGAGCTGCTGCGCGGGCGCGGCTTCGAGGTGCGCACCGTGCCGGGCGCCGGGCACACCGTCCACCGGGACGACCACGCCGGCTTCATGGCCGCGCTGGAAGGGTGGATCTGAACCGTGAACCACCGCGAGAAACACCTCAGGGAGACCTCCGTGACCACCGACGCCCGGCGTGAGGCCGCCGTCGACACCGCCCTCGCCCGCCTGGACCTGCCCGCCAAGGTCGCCCTGCTCGCCGGGGCCGACATGTGGTCACTGCCGGCCGACGAGGAGATCGGCCTCGGCCGGCTGGTGATGTCCGACGGCCCGGCCGGCGTGCGCGGCGAGCAGTGGACCCCGGACGACCCGTCCGTGGCCCTGCCCTCGCCGACCGCGCTCGCCGCCACCTGGGACCTCGACCTGGTCCGCCGGGCCGGCCGGCTGCTCGCCCAGGAGGCCCGGCGCAAGGGCGCCCACGTGGTGCTCGCGCCGACCGTCAACCTGCACCGCAGCCCGCTCGGCGGACGCCACTTCGAGTGCTACTCGGAGGACCCCCTGCTCACCGGCGAGATCGGGACCGCCCTGGTCTCCGGCGTCCAGGACGGCGGCGTCGGCACCACGCCCAAGCACTTCGTCGCCAACGACTCGGAGACCGACCGGTACACCGTCGACGTCCGGGTGGACGAGCGCACCCTGCGCGAGCTGTACCTGGCGCCGTTCGAGACCATCGTGAAGAAGGCCCACCCCTGGGGCCTGATGGCCGCCTACAACGCCGTCAACGGCCCCACCATGAGCGAGCACACCGAGCTCAACACCACGGTGCTGCGCGAGGAGTGGGGCTTCGACGGCATCCTGGTCTCGGACTGGACCGGGGCCCGCGACACCGTGCGGGCCGCGCTCGGCGGCCTCGACGTCGCGATGCCGGGCCCGGCCACCGTCTACGGCGAACACCTGGTGCGGGCCGTCCGCGAGGGCCTGGTGCCCGAGACCGTGGTCGACGACATGGCCCGCCGGGTCCTGCGGCTGGCCGCCCGGGTCGGCCTGCTGGCCGGCTCGCCGGCCGCCGTCCCGACGGCGGACCTGCCCGCGCCCATCGACGGCGAGGCGCTGGTACGCGAGCTGGCGGCGCGCTCCTTCGTCCTGCTGCGCAACGAGGGCGGCGTACTGCCGCTGGATCCCGCCCCCGCCTCGCTGGCGCTGCTCGGCGCGGCCGCGGCCGAACCCCGGATCGGCGGCGGCGGCAGCGCCCAGGTCTTCCCGACCACACTGGTCACCCCGTTGGACGGCCTGCGCGCCGCGCTGGGCGACCGCACCCGCCTGGTCCACGCGGTCGGCGCCGACCCACGGACCTTCCTCCCCCCGGCCGCCTTCCCGTGCCGCGCCGAACTACGCGGCGCCGAGGGCTCCCTGGGCGCGACCGCGCTGGCCGACGGCGGTGTCCGCTGGCTCGGCGCCCTGCCCGGCGGAGTTCCCTTCGAGGACCTCCGCGAGGTCCGGCTGACCGGCACCCTGACCGCCGACGCGGCCGGGCGGCACCAGCTGGCCGTCCGCGGCGTCGGCCGGTTCCGGCTGGAGGCGGACGGCCGGGTGCTCTTCGACGGCCTGCTGAACGCCGAGGGCGAGGACCCGGCCGCGGCCTTCCTCAACCCGCCGGAGCACCGCGTCGAACTGGACGTCGCCGAGGACGGACAGGTCGCGGTCGCGCTGACGTACACCATGCCGGAGGCGGGCGACGTCGCCGGCTTCGGCCTGGTCTCCTTCGCCCTCGGCCACGCCGAGCCGGCCGCCTCCGCGGAGGAGCTGATCGAGCAGGCCGTCGCGGCCGCTCGCGACGCCGAGGTCGCGGTGGTCGTGGTCGGCACCACCGAGGAGGTGGAGAGCGAGGGCGTGGACCGGGCCGGCTTGCGGCTGCCCGGCCGCCAGGACGAGCTGGTCGCCCGGGTCGCGGCCGCCAACCCGCGCACCGTGGTGGTCGTCAACGCCGGCGCCCCGGTCCTGATGCCCTGGCGCGAGGAGGTGGCGGCCGTGCTGCTCGGCTGGTTCCCCGGCCAGCAGGCCGGCGAGGCGCTGGCCGACGTCCTGCTCGGCACGGTCGAGCCGACCGGCCGGCTGCCCACCACCTGGCCCGCCGAGGAGGCCGACAGCCCGGTCCGGGAGGTCACGCCGACCGACGGCCGGCTCGACTACAGCGAGGGCCTGTTCATCGGCTACCGCGCCTGGCAGCGCCGGGCCGGCGCCGCACCCGCGTACTGGTTCGGAGCCGGCGAGGGCTACACCGCCTGGTCCTACGAGAGCCTGGAGGCACGGCTGGTGGACGGCACCACCGACGCGCTCGCCGAGGTGACCGTACGGCTGCGCAACACCGGCGAGCGCCCCGGGCGCGAGGTGGTGCAGGTCTACCTCGCCACCGACGGCTCCGACCGCAGCCGCCCGGACCGCCAGCTGGCCGGCTTCGCGGTGGTCGAGGCCGCGCCGGGCGCCGTCGCCACCGCGCGGATCACCGTCCCGCGCCGAGCCGTGGAAAGCTGGGACACCGCCGCCCGCGCCTGGCGCGTCAACCCGGGCGTGCACACCGTCGAGGCCGGCCGCAGCGCCGGGGACCGGCCGCTCGCGATCGCCCTGGTCGTGCCGCAGGACTGACGCCGACCAGGCCGCCCTGCCCCCGACGCACCGCCGGGGGCAGGGCCAGGTGGGGCAGAGGCCCGCACCATCGCCTCCCGATTCCCCTGCCGCTCCCGATCGGAGCGACGATCCGATCGGGGGACAGTCACACGATCCGCCGGGCGGCTCCCAGGGGCGGCGGGCATGTCGCACCGAGCCAGATCTCCCGCACGGAGCTCAGCGGGTCGCGTTCCGGCCGCGGCTCGGCGTGCCAGCGCATGGTGGCGCGGCCGTCCCGGTAGGGGGGCCAGGCGGCACCCGGGGCGAGGTCGCGGACGAAGGCGACCCAGGCGCCGTGGACGGCGTCGGCCAGATCCTGCGGTGGCTCCGTACCGAGAGCCGCCGTGACGCCCTCGGCGTGCAGGAGATCGAAGGCGAAGGGCAGGTCGATGCAGTGGTAGGCCTGGCCGGTGCGGCCGGGAGCGGTGCCGGACCAGTCGAACTGGTAGAGCCAGGTGGGCCGTTCGCATTCGGCGCGGGCCTCGGCGATGGCCAGGGCCGGGGCGCGGAACAGCCAGTCGGTGATCGCCTCGCCCTCCGCCGCGCCCGGCCGCTCGGCCAGGAAGCGCGCGGCCCGGTGCTCGTCCAGGCCCAACGCGCTGAGCAGGAGGGGAAGTTCGGTGTCCGACCGGTCACCCTGGGAGCCCGGGGCGGCGAACTCGTGCGCGGTGAAGCCGAGCAGCAGCGCGACGTCCGCCTCGGCCGCGCAGAGGGCGCGGCGCAGCTCGTAGAGACCGGGGCCGTCGGCGTTCGAGGCCTTGGCGGTCTGCATGGAGTCGTCGTTGGTCAGCAGCACGCGCAGGCCGGCCAGCGGGCTGTCCGCCGCGGGCACGGGCCTGCCCCCGCGTCCGGCCGGATCCTGAGCACACCCCACCAGCCGGGATCCCGGACCGGATCGGGCTCACGGCAGTCGGCCCAACCCTTATGTCAACACCATTGACGTTGAATCCGGCGCGACGGTCTGATGGCGGCATACGGAGGCCCGGCCTCCGTGCACCGCCGCCATGCACCGAAGGAGCCACCGCCATGGCCGACCCCGTCCGTGCCCTCCAGGACGCCCAGCCCCTGCCGTTCTGGCTCGATGACCCAGCCCGGCCCGCCGCCGCCTCCGCCGTCGTCGGCGACGTGCGCTGCGACCTCCTCGTGGTCGGCGGCGGCTACAGCGGACTGTGGACCGCACTCATCGCCAAGGAACGCGACCCCTCGCTCGACGTCGTCCTCATCGAGGCGCAGGAGACCGGCTGGGCCGCCTCCGGCCGCAACGGCGGCTTCTGCGAAGCCAGCCTCACCCACGGCCTCGCCAACGGGTACCAGCGCTGGCCCGGCGAACTCGACGCGCTGGAACGCCTCGGGGCCGCCAACCTCCAGGCCATGGAGGACACCGTCGAGCGCCACGGCATCGACTGCGACTGGGAGCGCACCGGCTCCCTCGTCGTCGCCACCGAGCCCCACCAGGTCGACGAGCTGCACGAGTTCGCCGACCTCGCCGCGCGCTACGGCAGCCGGCCCGACGTCCTGGACCGCGAGGCCGTCCGCGCCGAGATCGACTCCCCCACCTTCCTCGGCGCGCTGTGGGACCGCGAGGGCGTCGCCATGCTCAACCCCGCCCGCCTCGCCTGGGGCCTCAAGCGGGCCTGCCTCGACCAGGGCGTGCGGATCTTCGAACACACCCCCGCGACCGGCCTGACCGACTCCCCGCGCGGGATCACCGTCCGCACCCCGTACGGCCGCGTCGGCGCCCGCCGCGTGGCACTCGCCACCAACGCCTTCCCCTCCCTGCTGCGCCGCCACCGCCCGTACACCGTGCCGGTCTACGACTACGCGCTGATGACCGAACCGCTGACCGCCGCCCAGCTCGCCTCGGTGGGCTGGCGCAACCGCCAGGGCTTCTCGGACAGCGCCAACCACTTCCACTACGTCCGGCTCTCCGCCGACAACCGCATCCTGTTCGGCGGCTACGACGTGGTCCACCGGTTCCGCGGCCGGGTCCGGGCCGAACGCGACCAGCGGCCGGAGACCTTCGCCACCCTCGCCCGGCACTTCGCCCGGACGTTCCCCCAGCTGGAGGGCGTGCGGTTCACCCACGCCTGGGGCGGCGCGATCGACACCTGCACCCGGTTCAGCGCCTTCTTCGACCTCTCCCACGACGGGCGGGTCGCCTACGCGGCCGGCTACACCGGCCTCGGCGTCGGCGCCACCCGCTTCGGGGCCGAGGTGATGCTCGACCTCCTGGCCGGCGCCCGCACCGAACGCACCGCCCTGGAGATGGTCCGTCGCAAGCCGCTGCCCTTCCCGCCCGAGCCGGCCCGCTCGATCGGCATCGGGATCACCCAGTGGGCCCTCACCCGCGCCGACGCCAACGCCGGACACCGCAACCTCTGGCTGCGCACCCTCGACCGCTTCGGCCTCGGCTTCGATTCCTGAGCGAATCGCCGGCCGGCCCGGGGCGGGGGCGAGCTGCTGGCGGCGGGCCAGCGCCCCGCGGGAGCCCGGCCGCCCCCGGGCGCGGGGGGCCCGCGGCGCCCCGCCCCCCCGGGGGGGGTGCGGCGAGCCCACGGCAGGCACC